>JBBDIN010000001.1:0-9403 GCA_040880385.1 Thermodesulfobacteriota bacterium
CTGGGCTTCTCTGCCAAATTTTATTTCCTTTGCCATTAGTCTCTAATGCCTCCTGTTATTTTTATGATTCAAGTATCGCAAGTATCGCAGCTTCTTGGAGTATGAGACAATCTTCACCCTCGACATTCACTTCGGTACCTCCGTAATCTATATACACAACTCTGTCACCTTTTTTTGCAACCAAAGGCATAACGGAGCCGTCCATCTGTAGTCGACCATTACCCACTGCAAGAACCTCTCCTTCCTGAGCACTTCCTGCTTCAGATTGAGATGCAGTCTCCGGAATAATAATTCCACCCTTTGTGGTTCCCGGGGCACTGGACGGCCTAATTAAAACCTTATCGCTAAGCGGTTTTATAGCCATATTGATAAATCCTCCTGAACTGAAATTGTTAAGTTAAACTTTGACCCATTTAGTAAAAATCTAGGTATAAGTTAAGCACGAATTCTATAGTGTCAAGAGATGAGGATGAATTAAAGCAAAAAAGCAGGATCGATTTAACTTTTGTATCTCTATTATTAAGGTGACGTGCAAAACAAAAAAGAGTGTGACTTTTTTAGTAATAATTCACATCAAAGGCATTTTTTATAATTTGGGCTTCTTCTGATATCAGATCAACTGAAACTATATCAAAGCGCATGTCTTTAGATTCTATTCTTTTAGTTTCAAGATAAATGAATGCGGTTGCCAGCAGCTTCTTTTGCTTAGAGTGTGTAACGGCCTCAACAGCAAGGCCATAATCTTGGCGGCTTCTGGCTTTAACCTCAACAAAGCAAAGCACACCTTTTCTATCCTCTGCAATTATATCTATCTCACCTTGTCTAGAGTGATAATTTTTCTCAAGGATTTTATACTTATCCTTTTTAAGGAACTTACAGGCTAAATCCTCGCCTCTTCTGCCTGATGATCTGCTAGTTGTTGCCATAGAAAAATAGTATCCTCTGAAATTATTATAGCTAGTTTATATTGTTTCGTAGTAATGAGCGATCCTATCGGCGGTGAAGGCAAAAGGATTCAGGATACAGTATTCAAAAGAATCTTCTGTATTTCTTCTTTTCAATGATGAAAAGAAGAAAAAATCACCCGACTGCACAGAAATTAGCTAAAATTAAATTAATTATTCTAAAATGTTTTAATCCTCCCTCAACCCCTAAAACATTTTTTTACGCCTTCTTAATTTAATTTCTTAACGCAATTTCTGTAATGTCGGAATCCAAAGACAAAAAGAAAAGAAAGACAAAACTAATCCTCTTCCAGTTTTTTCTTTAAGTCCGCTAGTTTTGTAAGGGCATCAAGCGGTGTCATAGAATTAGTATCAAGCTCTTTTATTTCCTCTATTAGAGGGTGTTCTGCTGTTTCAAGAGCATTTTTATTTTCGGTAAATAGAGACGCCTGGCCGCCTAATATAGAGTCTCTTAGTTGGGATTGAGATTTTTCAAGATTTAGCAAAACCTTACGGGCTGACTTAATAACCTTCTCTGGAACACCGGCTAATTTTGCAACCTGGATCCCATAGCTATGACTGGTAGCGCCCGGGATTAGCTTTCTCAAAAATATGATTTTCTCCCCGTTGTCCTTCACATATATATTGTAGTTTTTGGTCCTCTTTTTTGATATGACAAGCTCGGCAAGCTCGTGGTAATGCGTTGCAAAAAGAGTGCGTGAGCCTAGGTCATGAAGAAACTCCGCCACCGCCCAAGCTATACTCATGCCGTCAAAAGTGCTTGTACCCCTCCCAATTTCATCCAATATTACGAGGCTCTTGTCAGTGGCGTGCCTTAAAATATATGCAGTCTCCACCATCTCAACCATAAAAGTAGAGTGTCCTTTTGCTAAATTGTCAGATGCCCCTACTCGTGTGAAAATTCTATCGGCAATTCCGATTGCGGCCTCAGATGCAGGAACAAAGCTCCCCATCTGAGCCATCAGAACGCTTAGAGCAACTTGCCTAATAAGGGTCGATTTTCCAGCCATATTGGGGCCAGTGATAATAAGGACCTGGTTTTCTTTTGAGTCGAGCCTTATATCATTTGGAACAAAGCCTTCACCCAAATCCATTCTCTCTATTACAGGGTGACGGTTATTTTTAAGCTCAAGCTCTTTGTTATTAGACATCTTAGGTCGTACATAATCATACTTTTCTGCAACTTCTGAAAGGGAGCAAAAAACATCTATTCTTGCAAGAAGAGAGGCAGTTCGCCTAATTCTTTCCGATTCCTCAGCTACTTTTACTCTTGCATGTTCAAAGAGTTCCCGCTCAATTTCCAAGATCTGATCTTCGGCCCCTAAAAGTTTTTCCTCATACTCTTTTAGCTCTTGGGTTATATACCTCTCTGCATTCACAAGGGTCTGTTTTCTAATAAAGTATTCGGGCACTGAAGATGAATGCGTTTTGGTTACCTCGATATAGTATCCAAACACTTTGTTGTACCCGATTTTAAGAGAGCTTATTCCAGTGGATTCCTTTTCTTTTGATTCAAGCTCTGCTATCCATTTTTTGCCGTCCCGGCGGATTGAGCGCAGCTCATCCAGTGCTAAATTAACACCTTCCTTTATTATCCCCCCGTCCCGTGAAGATAGAGGAGGTTCATCTACGAGGACTTCCTCGAGCATGCCTCTAATATCACTTAGATCATCAATGCTGTTAGAAATTTGATTTAGGATTTTTGTATCTGTGCCCTCAATCTTGTTTTTTATCTCTGCAATATGGGTAGAAGAATCCCTCAGTGCACCTAAGTCTCTAGGTCTGGCAGAAGTGGTGGCGATTCTTCCAATCAACCTCTCAATATCGCTTACGTTTTTAAGAGCTGCCCGTAGATCAGATTTTAAGCGTGGATTACTTTTAAACTCCTCAATTGCGTCAAGGCGAATCTCTATCTCTTTTAGTCTAATTAGAGGATTGCTGATCCAAAACTTAAGAAGCCTCGCTCCCATAGCAGTCATGGTCTCATCAAGGACCCAAAATAGTGTTCCCTCCTCGCTATCTCCTCTAATATTCTTTAATAGCTCAAGGTTTCTTTTGGTCGAGTCGTCGACTAATAAGTACTCTGATTTTTCATAATAGCTGGGTTCGTCTAACGGCGGCATTTCCTCCAGCTGCGTGTCTTTTAAGTATTGAATTAGCGCCCCACTTGCAGAAATTGAGCTAGGATGCCCATCAAGTCCAAAGGGCTCAAGTGTTTTTGCGGACAGGTGGTCCAAAAGGACTTCTTTTGAACGGTCAATATCCCAAACCCATGAATCAAGCTCGGTAACAAGTGCATTATGAGAACGGAGAAGCTCGGCTTTAGTAACTACCCCTCTGCCTTCGTCGTCTTGTATAAGAAGCTCCTTTGGCTCTATTTGAGAAAGCTCGTCGATTAAGGCCTCAAGAGAATCAAAAGAAGTGGTTCTAAAGATGCCCGTTGAAATATCGGTATACGCAAAACCGTAGGAGTCATTATTTACATAAACGCTTGCAAGATAGTTGTTAGTTTTTGAATCAAGCTTCTCTGTATCTATTATTGCCCCAGGGGTAAGCACTCTCACAACTTTTCTTTTTACAACTCCTTTTGCGGTTTTTGGGTCTTCGACTTGTTCACATACGGCGACCTTATGACCCTCCTTAAGGAGTTTTGCCAGATAGGGCTCAGCGCTGTGGTGGGGAACTCCGCAAAGAGGAACAGGATTTTTGCCGGACTTATTCCTTGAGGTAAGAGCTATTCCTAACACCTTTGAAGCAACCTTTGCATCTTCATAAAACATTTCATAGAAATCACCCAAACGGAAAAAGAGTATTGAGTCGGGATATTCCTTTTTTATAGCGACGTACTGCTTTAGCATTGGGGTTTCGGTAGACATTGCTCAAATGATTATATCGATTCATTACAGAAGTCTCAATTGAATTGTGTAATAATCCCTAATAATGAAAGATCCAAGATTCAAAAGATTACTCTCTATTTCTTCTTTTGAATGATCAAAAGAAGCAAAAGAAAGATTTCTCGCGTGCACACAATGTGTGCCGCTCGAAATGACTAATTAGTAGGGTGTGAGGGGGAAGGAAACAAAAAAAAGTAAAGATGAGATTCTGAATAGATCCCGGGTCGTAGCCTGGGACATGGTTCAGAATGGCACTCAATTTTCAATCCTCCCTAACCCTCCTTTACAAAAAGAGGGGATTAAGAACACAGTTTCTATATGGAAGTAATTTAATCATTAATACTATTTAGATTTGCCGGACTGTCGGTTGGTGTTAGAATCTAATATTATGACTGAAGAAAACAGCGTGAAATTTACAATAGGACAAGTTGTTCATCATAAAATATTTGACTACCGTGGGGTTGTTGTTGATGTAGACCCGGTATTTAACAGTAGTGAAGAATGGTACGAGAATGTGGCTCTTTCAAAACCTCCAAAGGATAAGCCCTGGTATTACGTTTTAGTGGACGGCGCCACTCATCAAACGTATGTCTCAGAGAGAAACCTGGAGCCTGATGAATCGAGCAAACCAATTGATCACCCTCTTATAGGCGAATTCTTTAATGGTGTTAAAGACGGGATATACGTTATGAGACATAGGGACAACTAATCTTCCAAATTGCCGTATATAATCATAGGTGATAGATTTGTAATTCTAATTGATTTCAAAAGAGAGAATGAAAACGACTTTGATAAAACCTAATCATTATGTAGGAGATTTAATACCGTATGTTCCTGGGAAACCTGTTGAGGAGCTTGAGCGGGAATTAGGAATTAAAGATGCTGTGAAAATAGCTTCTAACGAGAATCCTCTTGGACCATCTCCACTTGCAGAGAATGCTGTTAAAGAAGCAATACATTCACTTAACCGCTACCCTGACGGTGATGCATTTTATTTGAAGGAAAAGCTTTCCAAGAAGCTTGGAATTAAGCCTGAAACTCTAATCTTTGGAAATGGGTCGAATGATGTAATAGATATTGCTGCAAGAACATTTATGAAACCCGGCGATGAAGCCATATTCGGAGAGTATGCGTTTATCGTATATCCGATTGTGACTCAAGCCGTGGGTGCAACATCTGTAATCTCACCTATGCCCAACCATGTTCATGACTTAAGAGACATGCACTCTAGGATAACGGATAAAACAAAAATTATATTTATTGCAAATCCTAATAATCCGACCGGTACTATGGTAAAACGGGGGGATTTTGAATGGTTTATCGAGAATTTGCCTGAGGACATTTTAGTATTAGTGGACGAGGCGTATTTTGAGTATGTTGACGACAAAGACTATCCAAATTCACTTGAGTACCATAATACAGGCAAGTCGATTTTGACAGTAAGGACTTTCTCAAAGATTTACGGACTTGCAGGTCTTAGACTCGGTTATGGAATAGCTCACGAGGATATTATTTCGAATATGCAGAGGGTACGCCACCCTTTTAACTCAAATTCCCTATCTCAAGTAGGAGCTATTGCCGCATTAGATGACAACGAGCATATTGAGAGAACAAAAAGAGTAAACAGTGAAGGCTTAACTTATGTAACGCACGAGCTTGAGAAAATGGGTATCCGATATGCCCCGTCATACACAAACTTTGTGTTAATTGATCTGGAAGATGATCCTATGCCTATATATAACCAACTTCTTAGAGAAGGAGTAATAGTCAGGCCTGTAGCCGGTTATGGATTAAAAACTCACCTCAGAGTAACTATTGGAACTCCGGATGAAAATGACAAATTTATAAACGGTATTAAAAAGGTATTGGGTAAATAAACTTATGAAATTTGAGAAAATCACAATTGTTGGACTTGGCTTAATCGGGGGCTCTCTTGCTTGGGCTCTAAAAGAATCAAAACAAGTAAAGACGGTAGTGGGCGTTGATCCGGACAAAGAGACGGTCAAATACGCTCTGGGGAATGGAATAATTGATGAAGGATCATCGGATATCAGTGAAGGTGTGGAAGGCGCTGAGATTGTAGTTATCGCAACCCATGTCGGCATTATTCCAGATACTGCTAAGTCCATATTTGAATCTGCCACAGAGGGCGCAATCATTACGGATGTTGGGAGTGTAAAATCCTCTATAGTTAAAAGGATTGAATCTGATTTGCCTGAGAAGCTACATTTCGTAGGCGGGCACCCAATAGCCGGGACAGAGCACTCCGGTGTTAAGTTTGCAGATTCAAACCTGTTTAATGCTAGGAGATGTATTTTAACTCCGACTCAAAAAACGGAAACTGAAGCAGTCAACAAAATCTCTAAAATGTGGGAAGCCCTCGGAAGCCAGGTTTATGAAATGGATCCCGAAACCCATGATCATATCTTTAGTATCGTGAGTCATTTGCCTCACCTAATTGCTTTCTCGCTTGTGAATACTGTTCTTAACGCCAAGGACAATGATGAACTGATGGATTTTGCAGGCGGCGGACTTAAAGACTACACCCGGGTTGCCGCAAGCTCACCCGAGATGTGGACTGAGATATTTAAAGCCAACAAAGATCAGTTGTTAGAGGCAATTTCCAAGTTTAAGGGCACGCTTAAAGAAATTGAACAAGCAATAGAGAACGAAGATTTTGAAAGTTTAAGAAAACAATTAGAAAACGCGGCAAGAACGAAGCGCAGTTTATAAGAAGTTATAATTACAGCCTGTATTCACTTACTATCTTTTCTACTATTTCTTCAGGACTATATCCAATATCAAGAGTCAGAACATTCCGTGGTTCTTCAAGCGCCTTAAACTGACTTTCTAGCAAATCAGCGCCGGTGTAATGTCCCGTCCTATGTAGAAGCCTTTTTAGTAGGATTTTCTTATCACCTTTTAGATATATAAAAACAACATTTTTATCCGGAATATCTAGGACATCTCGATAGGATTGCTTAAGGGCTGAGCATGCAAGGACAGCATCCCCATTTTGGAGTTCTATTAGATCTCGAATAGACTTAAGCCAGGGTTGCCGATCAGCGTCGGTTAGGGGAATCCCTTTACTCATCTTCTCTATATTGTCTTTGGAGTGAAACAAATCAGCGTCATAGAATTCGCAGTCCAGTCTATCTGCCAGTATCTTGCCCACAGTAGTTTTACCTGCGCCTGAAACGCCCGTTATAATAAAAATCATTAGTTGGCTTGATATATAAAACTATTCTCTAGCTTGATTAATTAGCCTACTCCGCATTTGCAAGACGTAACAAATAAGGCAACTAATAGAATCGAAGCAGTTATATAATATCGCATTCTTATAACCTCTCTTACAGTTTTTCTATACTTGAACAATCTATCTCTGACTTTATTAATTATCCCAAGTCACAGCTACAGGCAGTAATAAACAAAGTCATCAATAGAATTGAAGCAACGGTTAAGTGATAACGCATTCTTTTGACCTCTGTTAGAGTTTTATTTATATCACAATCATACTGTCTTTAGATTAAATGATCAAAAAATCAGAATAATAGGGATTTTTAAGAAATCTTGATATTTCCTAAATAGATTCTATTGAACATCTAAAGGTAGAATCAGATAATCCTACTTTGAGCCTAGCTATTAATATTCAGACAATTCTCTGTTTTGATTCTATACATTAAGAAATTTGAGTATCGGTGATTAACTGTGTTTTCACTTTTTCTTAACACATTCTTAACATTGCTAGTGTTTAATCCTACATAAACCAATCTAAAGGAGGTAGTAAAGATGTTCAATGGTATATTAGAATCCAAAATGATTAAGGGTGGCCTGATTGCATTAGTTGTCATTTTGATGGCAGGATATGCAACAGCTCAAGAACCCGTAAAGGTTGACGCAGGCATTCCGGCTTATACAAAAACAAGTGGTGTTTCTGGGAACATAAATAGTATTGGCTCAGATACAATGAACAACTTAATGACACTATGGTGCGAAGGTTTTACAAAAAATTATCCAAACGTAAAGTGTCAGATTGAGGGAAAAGGTTCAAGTACCGCTCCACCGGCACTCATTGAAGGAACTGCACAGTTTGGTCCTATGTCTCGCTCTATGAAAAATAAAGAGATAGATGAGTTTGAAAAGGCATTTGGATATAAGCCTACTGAAATACCAAGCGCTATTGACGCACTTGCAGTATTTGTAAACAAAGATAACCCAATTGAGTGTTTAACAATCGATCAAGTTGACGCAATATTCTCCAAAAACAGAACTTGCGGCGGCGCTGAAGATATCGCCACATGGGGTCAGCTAGGACTAACCGGTGATTGGGCGAATGTACCAATAAGCATTTACGGCAGAAACTCTGCTTCAGGAACATATGGCTACTTCAAGAAGAATGCACTTTGCAAAGGCGATTTCAAAGACTCCGTAAAAGAACAGCCTGGTTCAGCTTCCGTTGTTCAAGGCGTCACAGAGGATAAAGGATCCATCGGATACAGTGGTATTGGATACACCACTTCTGGTGTAAAAGCCATTCAGCTTGCTAAAGAGGAAGGCGGCCAGTGCTTTGAGGCGAATCTTGAAAATGCAGTAACCAAGAAATATGCACTAGCCAGATATCTATATCTTTATGTAAACAAGAAACCTAACGAAGATTTAGATCCACTTCGTTTTGAGTTTTTAAAATATGTACTCAGCAACGAAGGTCAGCAAGTTGTAGTAAAAGACAATTATCTTCCACTACCGGCTGACGTTGATGCTAAAATTATGAAAGAAATCGGCGCTAAATAATTTAATAACAAAAATTATATTACAAATCTGAATCACACGGTTATTAAATGACTGCTCAAACTAGACTGAAGAAAAAAGAAACACAACAAGCTTCCTCCGGAATTAGAAGGAGGAAGCTTGTTGATTTCATTGCGACAGGCATTGTAAATACTGGTGGAATAGCGGTTATATTGGTTATTCTTGCCATATTAGTCTTCATTGGCATAGAAACAGTTCCACTTTTTCAGGGTGTAAAATCTGAGCTTGCTAGCTCATTTATTTTAAGAGAATCCCCTGAACTTTCTTCGTATTCAATAGACACTACAGATGATAAGGCTTTTCCTTTTATCGCTACAGGGCTTGAAGAACATAGGGAAGTAGGTTTTGTTGTTACAAAAGATGGATTATTAACATTTCTGTCACTTAAAGACGGAAGCACAATAAAGCAGTTCCCACTTACAGAATTAGAAGGCAGTACTATAACTTCCAGTTTTGTCTCGGTAAACAATAAATTATACAGCTTTGGAACCAATGATGGTTTCATACTCCCTGTAAGAACTAATTACAAAGTAGACTTCGTTGGTGATAAAAGAATAATCACTCCTGAAGTCACTCAAGGCGATCTTTTCAAGGTATATGACGCGCCTTTGGATATTATTGCATATGAAGAGTCAACCGAAGAAGATGTATCAGCAGCAGCAGCATATACCTCATCAGGGAATCTCGTTTTTACTGCTCTTGCAGCACCTGAGGATGACTTTGGTTCAGAAGAAC
>JBBDIN010000002.1:0-7199 GCA_040880385.1 Thermodesulfobacteriota bacterium
TACTCGACATTCTCAGTAGTCGGCACAAGCTCTGTAAGATATGTGAGATAGCTGCTTTCACCCACCTCTTCAAGTAAATTTCCTCTTGATTTAAGGTTGTCAAATAGAGTGAGCAGATCTATGGGTTTATTGTCCCTATCCAGATCTACCATTGCGTTGAATATTTTGCGGTGGGCGTCCTTATAGAAGTCCTCAGCTATAAGGATTTCAAGCACTTGGTTAATAACTGTGCTTTCCAATATTATTGAGCCAAGAACCGCCTGCTCGGCCTCAATATTTTGCGGAAGTGGTCTAGATAGCATTTCCATAACTTTTATATTAAATCATTCCACCCTAAGATTTCAATGTTGGTCTACTAATCAGAAGTGAAGTTGAAACTACTCAACGATTACAATGCCTATATCCATTACATTTGTGCCTGTAGGACCGGTGATAATTAAATCCCCTAATTTGTCAAAAAAGTCATAAGAATTATTTTGTGCAAGGTGCTCTCTAGCGCTCACATTAATTTTCCTTGCATTAAGCCGGCTCTGTCCGTCGCATATTGCCCCGGCAGCATCTATTGGCCCATCTACCCCGTCCGTATCACAAAATAATCCAACGATGTTATGATCTATTATTTCCATACAAAATGATAGAGCAGTCTCGGTGCTTCTGCCGCCTTTGCCCATGCTGTGCACTGTGACAGTGGTCTCTCCGCCAAAGATAATGCAGCTTGGTGTTTTTACCGGAATGCCGGATCTTTCAATATCAAATGCAATTCCCGCTATTACTTTAGCTACTTCCTTTGCTTCTCCACTAATCTGAGAAGACAGCATCAGTGTATTATATCCAAATTCGGCGGCTTTTTTCTGAGCTGCAATCAGCGATTTAATGTTGCTGCCAACTATTAAAGTTTGGACCAAGTCCGGGTCGAATTCACCTTCTTTAAGCGTTTCCGCAAGCTCACCCTTCCGCCCGTCTTCAAGATGCACGACCACTTGAGGTGGAAGTTGGTGCTCTATACCTAAAGCTTCTATAACGCGCCAAGCATCCTCAAAGGTAGTTGAATCGGGCACAGTTGGACCTGAGGCGATGGCGTCTAATTTATCGCTTACTACATTTGATAGAATTAATGTCACTACATGAGCGGGCAGCGCTTTTTTTAAGAGCCCGCCGCCTTTAATTTGTGATATATGTTTTCTTACAGCGTTTAAACCGTTTTTGTCGACGCCGCTTCGCAAAAGTGCTTCTGTAGCTTTTCTTGTATCGTCCAATGTGAGCCCGGGTGAAGGCATAGATAACACGGCGCTTCCGCCTCCTGAGATTAGAAATATGACTAAGTCTTTTTCCCCAGCAGTTCCAAGAATCGACATAACATCATTGGCTGCAATAATACTTCTCTCATCGGGTACGGGATGGCCGCAAAGATGGAACCCTAATTTGTTAAACTTTCTCTCAGGCTGCGAATTGGATATGACCATTCCACCGCTAAGTCTGTCGCCAAGTACTTCTTCTACACCCTCAGCCATAGCCGAGGCGGCTTTTCCAAAAGCTATTGCATATATTGAGTCAAATTCTTTGAGATCATAAGTCTTTGACTCAATAGTGAGTACTTCATCTTCAAGGCTTAAATAGTCGAGTACGCATTTTTTAGGATTTGCCGCTTCTACGGCCTCTTTGTATATTTCAAGCGCATGCTGTCTTGTTTTATCTATATCCATTATCTTATTGTTTGATTATATATTGTTTTACTGTTTGATCATATATTTTAATCTTGAAGCGATACTGATTAGTCTTCCCTCAGATCTTGGATTACTTGATCAACCCTTGCTTTTGTAAGATTTTCCTCAAGCGTATTATCAACAAGCATTACAGGCGCTGTTCCGCATGAGGCCAGGCATTCAGCTTCCATAAGTGTAATTTTCCCGTCAGGAGTTGTTTCACCTGTTTTTATGCCCAATTTCTCACACATATGATGCTCTACGTGCTCAGCCCCTCTCAGTGCGCATGACAATGTTCTGCAAACCCACACGATGTGCTTACCTGCGGGTTCCGTAAAAAACATAGTATAGAAAGTGGCGACGTTTTGAACGCTGGAAGGACTTATTTCCAGCATATTAGCAGCTTCTTCCATGGATTGCGCAGAGAGATATCCGTACTCATTCTGAATTTCTCTAAGCACCGGTATAAGCGCTGATCGTTTAGTTTCAGATTTAGAAACAATAGCATTTAATTTCTTTGTCAGTGTTTCAGAAAAAGGCATTTAATATTCTCCAAAATTAGCTCAGATAATCTTACATGGTTTGAATCTGATCTCAAGAATAAAGGTTTTTCTCTATAAGAACTATTGATAGCCATATTTATTAGCTATAATCTAACAGTCTATTTTGTAATATGAGCTTGATACAGACTAAAAAGTTAATATTTGCTATAGAGTAGACAGTTACATAATTATGCTGAATAGTAAGCCATATATAATAATAACAAAAGGAAGGTGTCATGCTTGGAGCATTTAAAAAAATATTCAACGGACCAAAAAAAGAAGAAAGTGCAGAGGATCGAGAGCTGAAACTGAGGGTTGCGACTAGTGTTATTTTACTAGAAGCAGCTACTGCCAACTCTAACTTTTCTCCACAAGATCAAGAAAAAATCATAGAAATATTAAAATCAAGGTTTCAGATGAATGATGAATCGGTCAAAGAACTGATCGATGAATCCGAAAATGAAAGAAAAAACTCGACCGATTTATGGTATTTCACCGACCTTATCAATGAAAATTTGAATAATGAAGAAAAGTACAACTTAATGGAGCTGGTTTGGGAAGTGATATACTCAGACGGGACCCTTGATAAGTTTGAAAACTATATAGCGCATAAGCTGCTAAATATGCTTAATCTAGATCGTTCGAAATTCATTGAGCTTAAACTGAAAGTTAAGAACGGGACTGAAACGGTCTAGTATATGAGAGTGTCTATAGTTAATTTGTAACCAGTGATTTTTTTGTAATCTTCTCAATTTAGAATTGCGGTATTCTTTATGATTTGATCTATCTTAGTCTTAAAGTCAGGGACAATTTTAATATGAGTTTCTCATCGGGAGAAATAGTGAATCAAGTCAACAACCGAAACAGAGTTGCTATTGTTTACGGTTTAAGAACGCCATTTATAAAATCAGGGACACTATTTAGAAACCTATCGTCTTTAGAGCTTGGGAAAATAGTAACTGTCGAGCTTTTAAACCGGACCGAAATAGATCCTCAAGACATAGACAAAGTAATCTTCGGCACTGTTCTCCCCTCGATTAAAACGTCTAATTTAGCAAGAGAAATATCTCTTAGCTCAGGGGTTCCTGTAACCGTGCCGGCTTTCACGGTAACCAGCGCATGCGCTTCAGCTACTCAGGCTTTCACAAATGGGGTCGAAAGCATTTTGTCGGGTGATTCAAATGTAGTTGTAGTTGGTGGAGTCGAATCTATCTCTGATTTCCCGGTTTTATTTTCAAAAAGTTTCAGGAATATGCTCTTTGATTCATCAAAAGGTAAAAATATTCTTCAAAAAGCAAGACCCTTTTTTAAAATGGGGGTAGGGGACATTGCTCCTGATGTGCCTGCAATTGCCGAGCGGTCGACAGGTCTGACCATGGGTGAATCCGCCGAAAACATGGCCCGACTAAATCAAATCTCAAGAAAAGACCAGGATGAATTTGCTCTGCGTAGTCATACATTGGCATCAAAAGCCCAGAAAGAGGAAATCTTTAGAAGGGAAATGATAAAGACTTTTATCCCGCCTGATTTTGAAGAACCAATATTCACTGATAACGCGGTAAAAAGCGGCCTAACTATAGAGACGCTATCTGAGCTAAAGCCGGCATTTGACAAAGAATACGGTACGGTAACCTCGGGCAATTCAGCTCCATTGTCAGACGGCGCTTGTGCTCTGCTTCTGATGTCTGAAGAAAGAGCCAAGGCTCTTGGATTTAAACCTTTAGGCTATGTGCGCTCCTATGCATACTCCGCCCTTGATCCTAGAGATCAGCTGCTTATGGGCCCGGCATACTCTACACCTGCGGCTTTAGACAAAGCGGGGCTAACACTTAAAGATATGGAACTTGTTGAAATACATGAAGCTTTCTCTGCCCAGGTGCTTTCAAATATTAGAGCGTTTGCTTCAAAAAAATTTGCTGAGGAAAAGCTCTCTCGGACTAAAGCTCTCGGAGAGATTGATATGGATAAAGTAAATGTTACAGGTGGCTCAATCGCCATAGGGCACCCATTTGGAGCAACCGGAGGAAGAATAATATTGACCCTTCTATACGCGCTTCAGAGAAGACAAGCCAATTTTGGCCTCGCCACTGTTTGTGCAGCCGGAGGTCTTGGTGCGACAGTCGTTTTAGAAAGGGAGTAATATTTTATAAGACTTTTTTATAAGACTAATACAAATGAACAGCATATCTTTTGAATTAGATAAAAATGGTATAGCAGTGCTTAGGTTTGATAACCCTGAGAGCACCTCTAACAAGCTGCGTCAAATTGATATAGCCTGGATGCTTGAGTTCCTAGGCAATATTGATAGACAGCTCGATATGATAGAAAACGAAGATGAAATAAGGGCTGTTGTGCTCTATAGCGGTAAGGAAAAAAGTTTTATTAATGGTGCCGAGTTAAGGGAGTACTTCAATTTCACTCTTGCAGATGAGGGCAGGGGATATAGCTTAAAAGCCCAGGAAGTAACAGAGAAGATAGAGAGTTCGAGGGCGCCATTTATTGCAGCTGTGAGTGGATATTGTCTAGGGATGGGGCTTGAGCTAATTTTGGCTTGTACATACAGAGTTGCTTCAGAAAACTCAAATACTTATTTTGGAATGAACGAGGTCGAAAATGGATTAATCCCATGTGCCGGAGGTACGCAAAGGCTTCCAAGGTTAATAGGTACAAGAGAAGCGCTTGATCTAATTCTCTCAGGAGAAACTATCGATTCAACTTATGCCAAGGAGCTTGGATTAATAGATGAAGTGGTTCCTTCTGAAATACTATTGGACATTTCCCTTGAACGCGCCTTGCAGATATCAAATAAAGAATTTAAACCCCAAAGAGGTTACTTTAAGGGCATACAGCATACGATTGTAAATGAGAATCCGATTGCTCGAAAAAAACTTTTTAATGATGTAAGAAAACAGGCGAATAAAGACCGGCGGCCCTCAATCAATGCTCCTATAATGGCTATTGAAGCTCTTGAGGTTGGTATGTCCAGCTTTAACAGGGGGCTTCATGTTGAATCTGTTTATTTTGGAGAACTCGTTGTAAGCACTGCGACACGAAGTTTGATAAGGACTCAAATGGCTCTAGAAAAAGTTAAAGACGAGTCAGGCGTTTCTAAAACAGGCATTAAAGCCAAAGGGGATATTCATAAAATAGCAGTTGTTGGCGCAAATAATTTAGGCAATGAAATTAGTTCTCTCGCTGCTGATCACGGTGTTAGAGTCCGCTTGAAGGGAAGGGATGACGAAGAGGTGGGGTCGAGTCTTAAGTATTGTTATGACCACTTCAAAGATAAATATGAGAATCACGAAATAAACGAACTGGACTTTGAGCAGAAGTTTGATCTAATTAGTGCAACTGCAGATTATTCAGGTTTTAAAAGAGCTCAAATAATTTTTGAATGTGGGCAAGAGGATCTGAAGTTTAAGCTCGATGCTTTAAAAGAAATAGAGCCGATTTTGCAGATGAATGCTATATATCTCTCAAGCTCTTTTGTCTATCCCATTGCCGGTATTGCATCAAATTCAATACTCCCAGGCAGAGTTATAGGGGGCCGCTTTTTTAATTATGCCGACAGCTCTGAATTTATTGAAATATCTGTTACCGGCGATACATCTAAAGAAGCTCTTTCAGAGGTGATAGAGTTTTTAAAGAGACTAGGGAAAACCATAATTGTAGTAAACGGGGCAACCGGCTCCTACACTACAAGGGTGCAGCTGGCTTATTTTAACGAGAGCCTCAATCTTGTAAGCGAGGGTGTATCCATAGAATCAGTTGAAGATTCAATGACCCGGCTGGGATTTGAAGAAGGGCCTTTTCTGACTATTGATAGAATAGGGATAGATATAGTGCTGAAAGCATCTAATATTATATATCAAGTGCAAGGGGATAAAATAAAACCTCATCCCTCGCTTGGCCTATTAGTTAGCAATGAAAGGTTAGGCCTAAAAAACGGACAAGGTTTCTATAAATATCACAAAGATCAAGGAAGGTTTGATAAGTCAGTCTATAAATTTTTCCCTGTTCATTCTGAAAAATCTCAGAGCATGACCAATAAAGAAATACAAGAACGTCTTATGTTGGCAATGGTAAATGAAGCGCTTATTTGTCTTGATGAAGGAATAATCGACAGTCCTCAGGAAGGAGATATTGCGGCGCTCCTTGGACTTGGCTTCCCCCCGGTTATTGGGGGGCCTTTTAACTATGTCGATTCTCAAGGGGCAGGGGAAGTTCTAAAGAAACTCCATAACTTGAGCATTAAATATGGAACCCGGTACATATCCCCCGTTCTTCTTAAAGATGCATCTGTTTCCGGCAATAAATTTTATGATAATTAATTATTCTATTGCATATTGTTGAAGAGACAATATTCTTATTTACCGAGCCCGAATAATCGTGTAAATTGGAGTTCTTAAATACGGAGTTCTTAAATACTATGAGTTCTAGGGATAAGACTATTAAAGATAAGGCTAACAGTAAGTATTTTAAACCAGCGATCCTCATTCTTTCTGTGATTGGGTTTTTGCTATCCGTTTATCTGACTTATTTACATTACACAGAGGGCCAGACTGCATTTTGCTCGCAGGGCTCAGATTGTGACGCCGTTAGGCAGAGCAGTTACTCTTCAATGTTTGGGGTTCCTGTAGCTCTTTTCGGAGCTATTGGATATGCACTAATCTTCTGGTTTACATACGTTTCTATTTCCAAGAGTATCAGGTGGTTTCTGCTATATACAATATCCTTGGCCGGTTTTGTTTTCTCTGTATATCTAACTTATCTTGAGCTTTTTGTAATAAAGGCGATATGCCCATATTGCGTAGTTTCAGCTTTAATAATGACAGCAATTTTTATTATGATTGCTTTTAGAAAAGCCGAGTTTTACCCCAAACTGTCTTCGTTACATACTGCAGTCCTTACTGTTTGTGTGCTTGGAGTTGTGGTAATTGGGTCAAGCGCTTTT
>JBBDIN010000002.1:7209-9326 GCA_040880385.1 Thermodesulfobacteriota bacterium
TTAACCTTGGGGGATATTATCGAAATCAGTTCGAATCTGATAGTTTTGATTTTAAAGATGAAGGGACAAGTACAGCAAATAGTTTTCAGCTCGGGCTGGCAAAGCATTTGCTCCAGAGCGGTGCAAAAATGTACGGCTCTTATAAATGCCCTCACTGCAACGCTCAGAAGGCATTATTCGGAGACGCCTCAAAGTATGTTGATTATGTAGAATGCGACCCGGAAGGTCCTAATACCAGGTCTAATCTTTGTTTCTCGCGTGGAATAATGAATTATCCGACATGGGAGATAAACGGTAAATACTATGAAGGCGCAAAGTCCTTACCAGAACTTTCTCAACTCTCAGGTTATAATAATTCTCCATAATATTCCCTATATAATTTTTCGTTTACTAAAGGCCCAGCAAATGTGACCGTAAATATATTTGGCCTGTTTGAGATGCGTGTCGTTTTTTCCTAATAAGCAAAGTTACAAAATCAATTCTTTCTTCTAGTACTGCCATTAGGTCAGAACCATCCATCAGGATGATATTTGGTCTACCAACGGAATGTGCTTTTACCCCATCTTCAGAGAAACCATTAATTGATAAAAAAACGCCTAGTGTATTGTCTAGCTTCCTTTTAACTTTTGAAGAAAACACATCAAGGTCTTGGGCTGTTGATGGTGATTGTTGCCATTTTGCCTCGAATAAATATTCGGTACCCTCTAACTTAATTCCACCATCTATTTGTTCACCTGTGTTTTTAAAAGATGCTTTTGGATCAAGATCAAACAACTCAAATATATCATACATAAGTTTTTCCAGAGCATATCCTTTCTCTTGTGGTTTCATTGAAGTCGCCATATTAGAGTATTGTTTCTTAAGATTGAATAGTTTTTCTCTAACTGCCTGGTTTGACTTTAATTTTTCCTCATAGTCTTTTTTCCTTTTTTCAGCATTCTTCTGCTCATCTAAAACTTCTTGGTGAGGTTCCACTAACTCCCTTAGTCGGTTTACAGCTTCTTGCGCTAGCTTAACTTTTTGCGCTCCGTCCTCTAAATTTTGTAAGTGCGTAAAATTTCTTATTTCGACTGTGTCATAGCAGAGTTTTGTTAGGGCAGGTAGGTACTTTTCCTGATCATCACACAAAATATCTACCAGGTCATATACAATCTGCCATTTATATTTATTCCAATCTAGAGAAGCAACAAGAGCCCTATCCTTCAGGCTATGGTTGAGAAAACTTCTTAAGTCTTCTTTATACCAATATAAACTATATAAGGCCTCTTTAAGTGCATTAATTGCTGCCGGAGACAATCTCTTGATCCCCATATATTAGATATTATATAGGATAATTCCTATAGTAAACAAGGTCAGCAGTCCTTCCTCTCTGAATTCATTCCTATGTACCTAGAACTCTGCTGAAAAAGTTGTTGATTCTAAAAATTCTGTAAGATACGCTTGGAATAAATTGGCACCAGTTCTAAGATTGCAGATCTACTTTTATAGTGGCGGATAAAATAAATCTGGGGGTTGCGTTATAGAGATATTTGATAAGATAGCTAGAAGGGGATTTCTTAAGCTTGGCACGTTAGGGATAGGAGCCAATTCAACAGGATTATTTAATTTCACATTCGATTTTGATTTGGCATAATAAGACTTCGGGCCATAGTTTTAGGTCTGGTCCGTGTAAGCTGCTTGAATTTATAGGTTTTTGTCACTATAATAATAAGTGGGTCAACTTTTGCACTAAACAGTTTTTGTTCTACTTTAGATTATTTTTTTCTACCTATAGATTCTTTTTTTGTTTAGTGTAGACTGTCCGAACATTTCGGAATTCATATGTACCTAAATTGAATTTCAGGAATTTTTAAAAAGTATAAAATAATTCCTTGACAAGCTGTTTCAATGTTTTATATTATACGTCCCTTTGAAAAAGGCGCCGGGAAATTCTGGCTTTTTTAAAGGTCAAACTTTGAAAAAGCTTTAAATTATAGGCGTCAAGTTCTTTGAAAATTAAATAGCAGATAAGCGGGCGAAGTAAGAGATAAGCAATAATTATTTCAGGAAATCAAATTGAAGAGTTTGATCCTGGCTCAGAGCGAACGCTGGCGGCATGCTTAACACATGCAAGTCGA
>JBBDIN010000003.1:0-9314 GCA_040880385.1 Thermodesulfobacteriota bacterium
TAGCGCCGACAACTTGTATATCATTTTCGGCATTTAGAAGGCGGAAGATACTGCGGCCCATCCTTCCTGCAACACCCATAATAGAAACTTTTATCATAATTTAATCTGCAATCTCAATTTCAGGAACCACATCTTGGCAGTTTTCAATACAATCCCCGCCTGTCACTTTCCATTTTTTATCAAATAAGCCTAGAGTATATTTACTCTTTTGGTTCAAATTAATCAATTGACCTGTTGTTCGAGACTTAAGCGATTGGTCGAGCTCAACTATAACTGAAGCGCTGAGGTCAAAAATTTGAGTCCCTAATATATTGTAGCTTTTAATTGTTAACTGATTGTCTTTAAATATATTTGTCATTTGAATTACATATCCATCTTTGTCCGAACTCGGAACATAAGAGTAATCATAAGCCTTCTCAAAATTCCCTTCTTTAAGAGCTTTTAAGAATGTATCCACAACCTGCGTCGGTGAAGGTTTATATCTAGGTCTTTCAGGATTGCTTTCTTCAATAACTTTATCAGAGCATGAAGTAAGAGCACCTATAAAAATTAAAGCCAATAAAGTGTATAAATGTTTGTTCTTCATATAGTTTTCCATTAGCTAAAGTATAACGGGCTATAGAATAATTGCTCAGAACTATAATTCAAGATAATTTTAGACATTACCTCTCTCAAGCAAATCGTTATTGGAATAACGTTTTCTTATCATATTATATACATAGTTATCACTAATTACTTCTGAGAATATGTGAACTGTGAAAACTATTAACAAAATGATTCTAAGGCCATATATGAAAAGCAGGATATTTGGCACAATTTGCTCATTTAGATAAAGATTAAAAGTTATTGGGTATTGGATGTATGTGATTAAATCTAGTGTGATAATTCCCAAAACATATTTCTTGTCTCTTGCCAGCAGTATAAGAAACGGGCTAATACAGAGAGTTTCCACAAGGAGTAAGAGGACAAAGACTTAAGCTCATGAGTGATAACGGGAGTCAGCCTACATCGCTCAGTTTTATGAAAGCCTGCTCCAATCTTGAAGTAGAGCAAGTATTTACAAGCTACAACAACCCGAAGGGTAATGCGGATACAGAAAGAATGATAAGAACAATGAAAGAGGAACTCTTTTGGCTAAGAGAGTGGAAGGGAGAAACAGAGTTAAGAAAGGAACTGGATAAATGGGTTGAATATTACAACAGAAACTACCTTCATTCAGCACATGGATACCGTACACCAGTTCAGGTGGAAGAGAAGTATTACAAAAATCATTCTTCACCTAAAAACGCTACTTTACTAAGTATGCGTAGGTGGGGACAAATATTATTAATGATGTAATGTTTAGTATAAAAGTTCTATTATAGTAAAAAATGTATGATCATCGCTTAAAGGAGAATGAGTAATGAATAAAATTATCATTTCGTTTTTAGTATTTTCAGTGTTGTTTCTTTCTTATGGTATTTCTAATGCGCAGGAGCTTTTGGTTACCGCTGCCGATGAATGTGACACAGGAACGGGTTCGTCCGATGCCAGACTGTATAGGGTAGACCCCGATACTGCTGCATTTGAAGAAATAGGTCCGATAGGATTTAACGGTGTTGGCGCATTAGCCCAGATAGGAGACGGAAGATTAGTTGCAGGTGGGCGAGCAGATGCCAATGGGGATAAGATCTCTATACTTATTGAGATTAACCCTTTAACCGGACAGGGAACTTTGATTGGTACAAGCGGTAGTGACAATGGACCGGGCTGCGGAAGAATTAATGACTTAACTTACGATCCAGCGACCGATACTCTTTATGCTACAGGGATCCAATGTGATGACGAAGGTGGTAATGATTTTGATGTTTGGAGTTTATCTGAATTACATCATTTACACATAATCTCTAGACTAGAAGCTTATCCCAATGTCTCATAAGCAACTTATGGTCTATGACCTGGTGGAGTAGACTTAGAGGAGTAATTATTAACACAAGAAGGTTCAAAAAAACGAAATGCAATTTGTCATCGATGTCAACGATCATAATGGGTTCACGCAGTCGAAAATGATTTTTTGAAAAATGGATTGAAATATATTGGTTGCGACCCCACAGCAGTAAAAAAAATTTCTATCGAATATTTTAACCTACATTACTTATATCTTCTATGCCTCAACACTAATTGGTGTAGATAGTGTAGCAAATGTAGCTAAAAAGAATGTAGCTAAAAAGAAGGTTCAAAAAACGGACTGGATTTGCACAATGGCTATTGTAGCTCATTATGGACCTAGAGAGCTTGATGACAAGATTTATTTAGTACCACAAATTGAAACATTGTTAAAATAGTTTTACTTCTTTAGTCTTTACTCTTTTATTCAACTTAAGACTAATTTTCTTTTCAGTTATCAAGTTATCTGTATAACAACTATGAAGTAAACTAGCAGCAAAATCATTATCAAGAAGTTTTGCATAGCTAATCAAAGTTTTATAAGCAGAAGTCTTATAAGATAGTATTCTCAGAATTACCGTAAGAAGAGCCGCATCTACGATAACATAAGTTAATTTTTCTGACTTTTGTATGATTTCTTTGGATTCACCTATAATTCCATCTATACCTCTACTTTTTTTACCTCTTGGCTTAGTTTCCATATTATCAAATATTTCTTCTATTCTAATCCTGTTCAAAACAGTATGCTCCAAGGCAAATTCGTTTACTTCGACAATATCAGGATTGTTCATTGATTTTTGGATGCGAACTAATGCTCTTGCACTTTCTTTTTCTACATAGTAAAGATGTTTTAAATCACTATTAAAAAGTCGTTCTAAATCATTTTTGAATAATTTTTTTTTCATAATATTTTCTCCGTTTTGTCAAAATAATTAAAGAACTTCTGATGAGACTAGAGATACTGGGGGAGTTTCGACTCCTGAAAGTAATAATTCTTGGTTTTCTATTTTCTGGATAAGATCGTTAGAACTCATCACCCAGCCATAAGCCTCTTTAATCTCAGCAAGGCTAGCTTTATGCAAGTTTTCTTCCCTGGAAGCCACACAATCACTGAGCATAATCACATCATATCCCTTATTAAATGCATCTCTAGCAGAGCTTTCAACACAAATATAGGAATCAATTCCTGTAAATATTATTGTGTCAGCTCCAAATGATCTAAGCCAAAGTTCAAATTCGGTGTCTTGAAACACTGAATCTCTTCTTTTTTCAACTATGAAATCTCTAGGCTTTGGATAAATTTCATCAATAATATCAGCATCCCAAGTGTCCTTAATACAAAGATGCATATCATCAAGTTTCTCTTTTCTGCTTTCAGGTAAAATCTTGTGAACCCTATCTAACAAATCCAAGCCCGACTCTTCACGTACTGCTTTTGCGTAATAGATCGGTGTCTGATTTGCTCGAAAATAATCTATCGTCTTCTTTAGATTCGGAATAATTGCTCTATAAGGCTCTATATTAAATCCGAATTTATCAAAAGACCCTCTTTTTCCACAAAATCCATTTTGCATATCCACTACAAGTAAAATAGGTTTTATCTGCATATTAATTTGCCTCCTTAAAATTTGATTATGGTAATAGTAAGTTAGATAAGTAGAAGGTATATTGGATTAACTTTTGCCCTAATCTGCTAGGTACTCTATATTATTGGATTTTGTAATTTCACTTAAAAATGCAGCCATTTCAGGTGTACCGTAATAATCATTTCCAAGATAACGATAGTTACTACCGAAATCAAGAAGTTTCACTTGATCTACAGACTCTCCCTTGTAATGCTTTTCTGCTATAGATTTTATCATATCGTGTATTCCAGAGCCTTCTTGTGCTGGTGATTTTTCTCTATATGCGAACTCTCGTGGTATGCCTTTTAGCATTGAGAACTCTCTGTGAACTCGTTTCCCGTAAACATCCTCTCCATTATTTATTTTAAGGTGAGGTGCAATTCTCATTGCAGTTCTAATAACTTCTCTGTCTAAAAATGGCGCTCTGATTTCAATTGAGTGAGCCATTGCCATCCTATCTTCTCTCTCTAAAGTATCTTCATAAAGCTTTTCGATGTCTTCCCATAATTTGTCATGTAGATATAAATGCCCGTTTTCTTTTACTACATCTTTATACCATGTATACCCTGCAAATAGTTCATCTGCTGCTTGACCGGAAAATATAACTTTATGTCCATCTTTACTACAATTTTTCGCTGCAATATACATCGGAATAGCAACTTCTACCTGAAGCAGTCCGTTTAATTCTATAGCCTTAATAATTTCTACAAGATACTCTTTAATTAATTCTTCAGTAAGATATTCAACATTTATTTCAAGTCCTAGCTCCTTCGCAACTTTTATAGCCATTTCCACATCTGAACTACCTTTTGTGCCAACTGTGTAACAAGTTACATTAAGCCCTTTTAACTGTAAGGCTCTGGCAATAAGAACACTATCTATACCTCCGGAAAATAATACTCCAACACTATCAAGACCGTAGATTCTTTTATCAATAGATCTGTCAAAAGCATCTTCATAAGCACTTAATGCATCGTTCATATCGTTGATTTCGATTGGGGGTTTTTCTATTTGATAGCCTTCATAAGTATTTATTTCATTATTCGCAACTATAACTATGTGCCCAGGCATAACACGTTTGATTTGACCATCAGTGTTAACTAAAGCCTTTCTTTCAGAAGCAAAATAAAATGGAAATTCATTATTGTAATAAATTGGTTTTTTACCTATAGGGTCTCTGGCAAGTGCTAATGATTCGCCGTCAGTAACTGCTATAGCATACATACCGTCGAGTAAAGGCATTGCCTTTTTTAAGGCTTCAAGCAAATCACCTTCATAATATTCTTCAATTACGTGTAGGAGTATTTCACTATCACTCTCACTGTCCATTTCTTTGTGTTGAAGAAGTTTTCTTAGCTCATTGTGGTTATATATTTCGCCATTATGCACTAAGGTAAGATTTTCACCTGTTATAGGCTGAACACCATCTCTACCACCTACAATTTCCAACCTTGCCTGAGCAAGACATATAGACCCTCTATCGGAATCAATTTCAAGATCACTAATATCCCTCCCTACGTCTGATGAGCCGTCAAGATATACACCTACCTGATCAGGTCCTCTGTGACGTAATTTTGAAAGCATATTAAGACTATGCGATAACGGAACCTCGTCATCGTTCATAAAACCACATATACCACACATTGTGTATTCTCCTTGCCATTTCGGCGATTTATATTTTTTTTACAAAACCTTAAATTTTTACTACCGACCAAACAACATGAAAAATCTTTTAAGAACTACTTAAGGTAGCTATATAAAATAGCCTATTTCAGAAGAAGCTTATTAACAATATTTAGTCAGCTTCAAATTTTCTAATATATAATAGGTTACAACATATACTATTCAAGTCAAAATAAAATTGCTTCAAACAACTGTCATAATATACCAAAATATTGATATTATTGTATTTATCTCCACCATTTCATTCTATTATAATCAAAAGTATATGTCTTATGATTTCCACAAGTTACTTGGATTAGCCTAAGAAAATCATCATTTCCAGGATATTCCTTAGGTGCTTTTACTTCAGCACCACATCTTTCACACTTTATTGTAAAAAAATCATTTTTCATTTTTGTTCTCCAATTTATTATTTTTTCTACTTCCATCTTTAATCCAACCAGCAATCATTTCGCCAGTAATGATTCCAGCATCGTACAAAATTCTAGTTCTTTCAAGTACGGTTAAATTTTGTTCATTCAGCAATTCATAAATCTCTTCTCTGTCCGAGCCTTCTCGTTTCTCTAGCTTAGAGATTCTCGATTCTAAATTTCTCATTTTAATTCCTCAGTTCACTGATTTTCAATTTTATATCACTAGTTATAGGATTGGATGTATGTGATTAAATCTAGTGTTATAATTCCCAAAATATATTTCTTGTCTCTTGCCAGCAGTATAAGAAACGGGCTAATACAGAGAATCCACTGTGAGGAATTAATCTTGGCAAACAAAATACAAACTAAAACAGATAAAGCGGATCGTTTTACCACTTTGGATTATTAACCACAAATAACTTAGACTTGTTATTATTTATTATATCCGGATTCCTTAAATTATGAGCCATCTAAACGAACCAAACAAAGTAAAACTCTTTATGGGTCTTATTTATCAACCCGATTCCGCGATGAAGGAATTAACCCTAAAGCTGGAAGGAAAATTGAGCAGGATAGATTTTGTAAGTAAAGAAATTGCTTTTGACCATAGTAAATATTATCAAAAAGAAATGGGCGAAGGACTTCTTAAAAAAATAATCACATTTGAAAAGCTCATAAGAAGAACTGATATTGTTGAAATCAAAACATTTACAAATAAATTGGAAGAGGTATTTTCATATAAAGGGGATAGGACTATTAACATAGACCCTGGCTATATAGCTCAAGAACATTTGATTCTAGCTACAGGCAAGGGCTACTCTCATAGACCGTATCTAGGTAGTGGGGTATATGCGGACCTAGCTCTTATATACAAAGCTAAAGAATATAGAACTTTAGAGTGGACTTACCCTGATTATGGAAATGAAGAAATGAGGGCACTATTTAAGGGTTTAAGAAAACAATATGGAAAGCAGTTACAAGAGGAATCAGACATATGAAAAGTATGACGGGATACGGAAAAAGCGAGATAAAGACTAAGTACGGAAAACTAGTTGTTGAAACAAGATCTGAAAATCACAGATTCCTTGATATAAAATTTCAACTCCCCGAGTCAACACTTTCTATCGAGAATCAGCTCTCAGAAGCAGTTAAGAACTTGATATTACGAGGCAAAGTAAGGGTAACGGTGACTCTGGAATCATTAAGAAGTAATTCCTTCTTACTTAATATCGATCTTGCCAAGAAAACTAAAACTAACATAGACCAGTTAAAAAAAGAACTGGGTATTAAGGAAGAGACTAGGCTCGAGCATTTTCTAATGATTAGAGAAATCTTTACGGGAGAGACAAAACAAACGCTTAGCAAAAATGAAACTGCAGAGATCACAAAAACTGTGCTTGAAGCAATTAAGAAGCTAGATCAATCTAGAACCTCAGAAGGTAAGAAACTGGAAAAGGATATTAAGCTAAGACTCAAAATGATTGATAAGCTCACTGCAACAATCAAGTCCAAGAGAAAAGATTTTATAAAGAACACATCTGTAAAACTTAAGGAAAGAATAGAGAAGTTGCTTGAGGATACAAAGATTGACGAGGAAAGATTGTATCAGGAGACGGCTTATTTGGCGGAACGAAGCGACATTACAGAGGAGCTTGTGAGGCTTCAAGCTCATATCAGCAAATTCAGAGAGACAAGCAATAAAAAAGGGTCCATAGGTAAAGAGTTAGACTTTTTGCTGCAGGAAATGAACCGTGAAGCAGGAACAATATCTGCAAAGTCTAAGGACGCCGAAATATCACATTGCATAATAGACTTAAGATCAGAGATGGAAAAGATTAGAGAGCAAGTACAGAACATTGAGTAGATATGTTTGGTTGAAACCGGGAAAACACTGTGTTATGATTCCACGGTTTCATTGACGTATTAAACTAATAGATTACACAAAGGAGTCTTAAGATAATGAGCATCTTAGTAAATAAAGATAGTAAAGTCATCGTTCAGGGAATAACCGGGAGCGCAGGTTTGTTTCATGCTACACAGTGCCGCGAATACGGCACTAATGTTGTTGGCGGTGTAACACCTGGAAAGGGCAGAACTGACGTAGATGGGTTTCCTGTTTTTGATACTGTAGAAGATGCGAGAAGAATAACCGAGGCTAATACATCACTTATATTTGTACCGGCTGCATTTGCAATGGACTCCATGGTTGAAGCTATAGATGCAGGAGTAGAACTTGTTGTATGTGTTACCGAGGGAGTTCCTACTCTGGACATGGTTAAAGTAAAAAAATATATGGAAGGAAAGAACGTAAGGCTAATCGGACCAAACTGCCCCGGAGTAATGACTCCTGGCGAGGCAAAAGTAGGAATCATGCCCGGCTACATACATACGCCCGGAAGAATTGGAATTATATCAAGAAGCGGAACACTAACATATGAAGCTGTCTGGCAGTTATCTGAGCTTGGCATAGGCCAATCAACTTCTGTTGGTATCGGCGGAGACCCAATTATCGGCTCTACTTTCATAGATATATTGGAGCTATTTAACCAAGATGACGATACAGACGCTATTATAATGATTGGTGAAATCGGCGGAAGCGCTGAGGAAGAGGCTGCTGAGTACATCAAACAGAATATGGATAAACCGGTTGTTGCTTTCATTGCTGGGTCTACGGCGCCAAAAGGGAAAAGAATGGGCCATGCGGGCGCTATAATCTCAGGTAGCTCAGGGAGCGCTAAGGACAAAGTAGCAGCGCTTGAGGATGCCGGTGTTAGGGTTTGCCCAAGCCCGGCTGAAATGGGTGAGACACTTAAAGAAGCAATCTCATAAGCTAGTCATAAATCTCAATATTCTTTTTTAACCACTTGTAGTGCTTTTTGAGACCGGATTTAACATCGGTCTTAGGAGAGTAACCGAAATCCGCCACTGCTTTTGATACATCTGAGAAAGTATGCCTCGCATCCCCTCTTTGAGGTTCCGTATATATCAGATTTGCTTTATTTCCAACTATCTCTTCAATAATATTGATCGCATCTATAAGTTTTATTCTACTGCCGCCGCCGATGTTATATACTTCACCTGCTACCCCATCTTTAAAGGCCTGAATGTTTGCCTGAACAGCGTCATCTATATATGTAAAATCCCTGGTCTGCTCTCCATTGCCGTAAATTTCAATTTGCCCCCCTTTCATTACGGCGCTGATGAATTTGTGAAAAGCCATATCAGGGCGCTGTCTTGGCCCGTAAACGGTGAAATATCTAAGAGAAACTGTAGGAACTTCATAACCTTTATAATACAGAGCAGCTAAATGCTCAGCTGAAAGTTTTGTAACTCCATAAGGGGAAACCGGATTAGTAGGTGAAGTCTCTTTAATCGGCAGCTCATTGGTATCTCCGTATACTGAGGAAGAAGAGGCGCACACTACCTTTTTAAGACTTTTATCTTTACAGGCTTCTAAGAGTATCTGGGTTCCTAATATATTATTGTGGACATATTGATCAAACTTCTGACCCCAGCTTGCTCTTACTCCGGCAATGGCAGCCTGGTGGAAAATTCCCTCCACGTTGTTTAAGATATTATTCCATTCAATTTTTAGAATATCTTCTTCTATAAATTCAAAATTAGGATGGTTTAAGGAATTAGAAAGGTTTCTCTCTTTTATCTTCCT
>JBBDIN010000004.1:0-9305 GCA_040880385.1 Thermodesulfobacteriota bacterium
CTGGATCGCAAGCGCTTCGGCCTTCCAAGCCACCGCGCACACGAATTCGCTCCCTTAAGCGACATTTTTATGTTACAACACTAATTATCCTTCTCGTCTTCTTGAAAAATTGTGATTTTATGATAAACTATTGTTAGTGGCGATTCGTTCGCCACCAGAGTGCTCAACGGGAGAAGTTTGTTTACTCAAATTCCTCACAATGAAGCCCTCGCAACATTCAAGTAAGAAAGAAAGTTTTACTTTCCTTCCGAAAGGTGTTATCCTTAGTAGCGAGGCTGACCTAGCGTCGGCCTCGACTCCTAAGGGTACCGGTCCAAGTGGTTGTATGTTGGTTCGACTCCAACAGGATCGTCTATTGATAAGCATCTTAATTTACATTCTGTTTTCTCCTATTCAGAGTTTGAAAAAGCTTTTAACAAGCTAAAGAAAAAGAATAAATATAGACAGACTTCCTCAAACTTTGATTTTAAAGATAGGTATGAAGAAAAGAAAAATTTAAATGCTCTCGGGAAATTTCTAAAAGAACACTCTTCTAATAAGACTGAGCTGTATGACGGATTGGCTAGATATTATCCGAAACCATATAAAGGAATAGCTATACCGAAGAAAAACGGCGACTACCGGCCTCTACTGGTGCCGTCCCCATTAGACAGACTAGTATTTCTAGCAGCACTCCCTAGGATATACAGAATAGTTAGCGTAAGACTTTTAAAATTTTCTGCGCTTGGTGTTGGGATAAAAGGAAATAGTGAACTCAAAATCCCAAATATTTCTTATAAAATCTTACAAGAAATTAGAAAAGGGAGAAAAAAATATGTATTAGCTCTAGATTTTCAAAATTTCTTCTCGACTATTAATAGAAATAAATTACGCGAAAAACTTAAAAGAGTATTTTCAAAGTCTGATGAAGAAGAACTTCTCGAGCTTCTTTTAGTATCATTAAATAATAGTATAGACTCAGGCAAACTCTTTAAATCAAAGTTTGGACATCTTAATCTTGATGTGAATGGGATTCCCCAAGGCCTAGCTTATTCACCACTTCTAGCCAGTTTTTTTGCTACTAGTTTAGATGAATTAATAAGGAAGGAAAAAGATGTAGTATCCTATCGATATTTGGACGATATAGTAATAATTGGATCTAATAGGAGAAAGCTAGTAACTATTTATAGTAAGATTAAAAAGTTTTCAGAACCCTTAGGTCTTAAGCTTCATAAACTTGGAGAGAAAACAAAAATTTTTTCTTTAATTCAAGAAAACGACTCTTTTGAGTTTTTAGGCATCTCCTTTTCTAAGTCAGGAAAACGCATTACTGATAAGGCTATAAAAAAGTTTTTAAAGAAAATAAAAACAGAGATCCTTATTGGCAAAGGACTAAAAACTGGTCCAGATAATATCAAGAGGATTTTTAATGAATATGTGACAGGCTGGAAACAGTATTACTCAACTATTTGTCCAGAGCATTATAAGGAAGTTTACCCGGCTTTAGCAGAGGAAATTCGCAATCATATGTTGAAAAAGAAAGTTTGGGAAAGAATATACCAGAGTGATAAAAATTTGTTTGACTTGAAAAGGTGATATACTAAGGTTGCACTCAATTCGACAAGTTTGGATTTTTTAATGGCCGTCTCGGGTCAATTCAAGCCAAACTTGAGTTGAGTGCACCGGGGCGGCCATTTAAGTTTATGAAATATTTTTTATACGCAAGAAAATCCACTGATGTGGAAGACAAGCAAGTGATGAGCATTGAAGCTCAACTTGCTGAACTTCGTGCATTGGCTGAAAAGGAAAATTTAACCATTTCCGAAGAATTTGTAGAAAAACGCACGGCCAAGATGCCCGGTAGGCCCATCTTTAATGAGATGGTCAAAAGGATTCAAAAAGGCGAAGCACAAGGAATAATCTGCTGGAAGTTAGATCGTCTAGCTCGTAATCCAGTAGATGGAGGGCAAATCAGTTGGATGCTCCAGCAAGGCATAGTCCAGCATTTACTTATCCACGATAGAAGCTACTATCCTACAGACAATGTTTTAATGATGTCCGTAGAGTTCGGAATGGCTAACCAGTTTATAAGAGATTTAAGCACTAATGTAAAAAGAGGTTTAAGAGCCAAAGTTAAGCGAGGAGAATTTCCCAGCACTGCTCCTGCCGGATATTTAAATGACACAAGGAGAAGAACGATTGTTGTAGATAGAAAGAAAGCCCCCATAATCACTAAAGCTTTTGAGCTTTACGCAGATGGAGAACAGAGACTAGAAGATATCTCTAACTTTCTTTATGAGAATGGAGTAAGAAGTTCAGGAGCTAAGAAGCTACACAAAGATCGCATCAAGTGGATTCTCCAAAATCCTTTCTATTATGGACACTTCTATTACGGAGGCGAGATACACGAAGGCAAACATCACCCGATAATCTCTAAAAAGTTATTTGATAAGGTTCAAGAAGTAATCTTGGAGCGCGGACATCCGCAAAAGCCAAGAACTAATCCAAAAGCTTTCTGTGGGCTTCTTAAATGTGCTACCTGCAATATGTCTATAACAGCAGAATTGCAGAAAGGCCACACTTATTACCGATGCACCAGAAAATCCCGAACGGCTCAGTGTGCTGAGCCGTTCGTAAGAGAGGAAAGTATATTGGAGCAAGTTAATGAAATTTTAAATAACTACTCAATACCTAGCCCATGGGCTATAGAGTTTAAAAAGTTAATGAAAGAAGACGAGGTAAAAGCAGGGGAAGAATCCAAAGTATTGATCAACGACCTCCGAACTCGAATTTCTGATATAAACGAGAAGATTCAAAGATTGCTTGATGTCTATCTAGCTCAAGATATAGATCGAGAAACTTATCTCAGAGAGCGCTCAAAACTTTTCTCTGATAAGAAAAGTTTTGAGGAGAAAATAATGAATTTAGAAAAGGACACTAAAGCATGGCTCGAACCTATGCAGGAATGGCTAAATGTGGCTAGTAGCCTTGCTCTAGCCGCGCAATCGAACGACCTCCCTTCCAAGAAATCCAGTCTCCAGAAAATCTTCGGCTCGAACCCCACTCTGCACGACCGGCGAATCCTAGAATCCGTTACCCCACCTTACACGGCGCTCCGCGCCGCGCGCCAGAAATTCGGGCCCAGCGAAGTGAGTTTTATTCGGGCTACTTTATACTACCAAATCCGAACCTACTTCCGGTTATTGAATTAACTCGCACGCCCTACGGGCGTGCTCGTGCGCCTCGCCCCTTTCCGCTTGCATGCTTTTAATATTGGCGGTGGGGAGATTTTTTGAATGGAATGAGCGGAAAGGGGCCACCAACGGCTCAACTTGTTGAGCCGTTGGGGCTTATATCCAAACTTTGGATATTGAGGATTTAGATAGAACATAGTATTATATGATTAGGTCAAGACAAACTAAGGAATACGCCTATTTTGTCGAGCGATTGAGGAAAGCTTGGCTAGAGGCAGGATTGACTCAAACCGAAGTGGCAAAGAAATTAAAGCGTCCACAATCGCATATTTCCAATGTCGAATCTGGACAGCAAAGAGTTGATGTTATTGAGCTTCAGACTTTTGCAAGGATTTACAATAAAGACATAGACTACTTCCTAAAATAAATATATGTTTTGCAAAAATTGCGGTAATGAAATTTCTCAACAAACAAGTTTCTGTGGAAAATGTGGTGAGAGTGTCTCAGGAAATGCAAAATACCCGTCTTCGTTGGGTGTGCGCCTGTTAAATTGGTTCTTAGATTCTGTTATTTCGGGGATAATTTTTGTATCTATATTAGTTGCTCTTTGGGGAATTATGAGCTTTCTAGAAAACTCTGGGGCTATTGCATCAGATAATTTCTTACTTGTTGGTATTAATATCTTATTACCGATTTTGGTCGGGATGTCTATTATGGGATTCCCAAACCCTTTATATTACATTTTGTTTGAAGGTATATGGCAAAGGACTCCAGCTAAATGGATAACGAAAACAAAAGTAGTTAATTCCGATGGTAACAAACCTGAATTCAGAGTAATTGTGGGCAGAAGCTTCGCTCGGCTTATTCCATTTGAACATTTTACATTCTTAATAGGTAAATATCCCTACGGATGGCACGATAGCTTAAGTCATACATTAGTCGTCCCAACTTATTATTCAACTGAAGACATAAAATCTATTGATCTCACCAACAGAGGCAAATCTACTTTAGGAAAAATTGTTGCGATTCTGATTGGGATATTAATCGCTTTATCTATAGTCGGGATTATTTCTTCAGTAATACTTGCATCACTAAACACTGCAAGAGAGAAAGCTAAGGGAATTAATATAAATACTCAATCTAATTCATTAACTTACGAGGTAATGCAAAAAGTTGCTAGAGATTCAAATAATGAGCTACCTATGATGCTGGATTCAGATACAAGATGGGACTCTACCGTAGGAATAGAGAACGGGCTTATTTATAACTATACTCTCGTTAATTACAATCTCTCTGATTTGGAAGGGGTTAGCCTCAATGAATTACTAAAAGAAGACTTGATTAATTCAATTTGCTCGTCTTCAGATATGGATATTTATATTAAAAATGGAGCAACATTAAAATATTCATACTATGATATGAATGGATTGTTTATTGAAGATATTGTAGTCAATACTGGTTTTGATTGTAAATATTAACTTAAATAATTATGTTCTGTAAAAATTGCGGTACGAAGTTAGAGGAAGGAGCTAAATTTTGTCAGAATTGTGGCTCTCAAACTAATACACACGAGGGTTCTGCTCCGGTTGAATATTATGCTATTTCTCCTAAACGCCTCATACTATTTTCAGTACTGACGCTTGGTATATATGAGCTTTATTGGTTTTATAAAAATTGGCAAGCTGTTAAGGAGTCTGAGAGGCAAAAGATGTATCCTTTTTGGAGGGCAGTCTTTGCAGTTTTCTTCTGTTACAGTTTATTTAAGAAAGTTTTGGAATCTGCTAAAAAACAAGCTTATCAAAGTTCCTATTCTCCTGGGTGGTTAGCGGCTGTATATATTTCACTACTTTTACTCGGAAGTGGTTTAGGTAATATTGATTCATATGATTTAGAGTTTAATTTTATTTGGCTTATTGTCGTAATTTCAACCTTCATTCCTTTATTGCCTATCCAGAAGGCAATTAACTTTAATAATGAAAAAATTAAAGGTAGTAAAGTATTACCTGAGGGTTTTTCTAGTGGAGAAGTAGTATTAATTGTTATTGGTGTCCTTTGGTTTTTACTTGTTCTCTGGGGTACATTTTTGCCTTAAATTATGTTGTGTAAAAATTGTAAAAAACAGATAGATAAAACCGAAAAATTTTGTGGATATTGTGGTGCAAACACAAAAGAAGTAAATTTCATATTAAAATCAGATACCCATACGCGTAATGATTTTTCACATAGTTACAATCATGCTGAAGAAAACTCCAATCATGGAGAAGTAACTGTGGGTATTGTAATACTACTTGTTGGTATTGCACTAACTTGGATAACCTACGAGGCAGCTAGTGGAGGTGGTACTTATTTCGTGTTTTGGGGTTTGATAATTTACGGAGGATACAAAATCCTAAAAGGATTAGCTTCATAGATATGTTCTGTAAAAATTGTGGAAACCAAATAAATAGAGAAAAGAAATATTGTGGTTATTGTGGCACAGAGGTAAAGACAAAAGATGGAAATTTCTCTAACAAAACAAAAAACTGCACCTTTTGCAAGGCAGAGATAGATTTTGACAGCAAAGAATGTCCTGATTGTAAGCGAGTATTAGTTGAAAAAATTTCATCAAATCAAAAATATGAAAGTTACGCCCCTGAATTTCATAGCCCAGCAGAAGAAGGCGAAGTTATTAAGTTTATCAGTTGGATAAAAAGTATAAATTACTCAAAACTTTTATTAAATAAATATGTTGCAATTTTCGTTGGAGTAATCTTTATTGTTTGGATAGCAGCTAGTGATGATTCTTCATACAACAGCGGAGGCACAAAAATTCCACTCCCTGCGCCGGTTCAGCAGGTTTCTGGTGATATTGTTGAATTTACTCCAACTACTCCTGCTGTTTCGCTTGCTAATGGAACAATTCTTAAAAAGAATATTACCTATCTCTATGGAGATGGAAAACTGTATATAAAAAATGGAACGAATTTGGATGCTGTGGCAAAACTTATTCGTGGTGGTTCCTCAGTGTTTACTGTTTACATTAAAGCCAACAGCAACTATACAATAGCCGGCGTATCTGATGGAATTTATTGGCTTGCGTTTGCACAAGGACTAGATTGGGATTCAACGACACAAAAATTTAGACGTAATATCCAGTATTCATCTTTCGACGAAACTTTTGACTTTACGACAACCGAGGACTACCAATACATTTACTACTCTGAATTTGAAGTAACCCTTAATCCCGTTATTGGTGGTACTGCCGAAACAAGCTCTGTAGACCCAGCGCAGTTTAATGCTTATTAACTATGTTTTGTAAACATTGTGGTAAAGAAGTTAAGGTGGGCAACAAATTCTGCAATTATTGCGGTCAGAGTATTTCATCTGAAGTCTCGACAGGGCTAAATGAAAGACGGAGTAATGAGACTTGGAAAATATTACTTGTTTCAGTAGTTATAGTAGCAATTGGAATATATGCACTTACTCATCTTGGAAATAATACTTATGAAGATGATTATACCTCCTCTTTTCTAGATGAGCTTAATCCCTATATTCAACCAGTAGGATATTTCGATGACCCAAATCTGTTTGACTCGGAAAATATCAGTAAAGAAGAATGGTTTTCACACCTTATATACCACGAAACTGGAAATGTTACTTTCGCATCTACCGAGTCTAGGTTTCAATTCCCAAATCAGAGAGAAATATTTAGTTCAGTAGTAAAAGTAGTTTGTGAGGATTCAGGTTATTTTTATTATGGATCAGGTACTAACTTTGATAGTGCTGGCTATGTTCTTACAAATCGACATGTTGTAGAGGGTGCAGATGGTGGGTGTGTTATAGGATTTCCTGATCCCGAATCTGGGTTAATTAAGGAAGCCTACTGGGCGACTCCAATTATTGATAAGGACAATATTACCGGACATGACCTAGCGTATTTATCTATAGAGGAACCAGTTTTTGATGAAGATAATAATGTCTATGGGTATTATCAGAAACTGTATGATGGCTTATTTCCTTATTTTGAAATAACAGAGGATTGCTTTAATACTCCCATTCAACTTGGGGACAAATTATTTGTGGTTGGTTACCCACCTCTTAGTGGTGGGGCTCTTACAATCACTGATGGTCTAATAAGTAGTTTATATTCTCGAGATGGTTACATTATCACTTCAGCAAAGATTGTTAGTGGTAATTCAGGAGGATTAGCCGTAGATGGACAAGGATGCTATGTGGGAGTACCGACAGCTGTATATTATGAAGAGGGTGATGAATACCTTGGTGAAGTTATTGACGCAGAATTCGTTGATGAATTTGATGAAGCTATTAGAGATGATATTGATGAATATCTTAGCTCTCAGTAATTAATTGGATTTTCTTCTGATATTGCTATACTAAACTCTATGGATTGGTTGAAGAATAACTGGTATATACTGCTTGCCGTAGCTTTATTACTCGGTTCTTTAGGAGACCATCCTTATGGCTATTATCAGCTCCTTCGTTGGGTTGTTTCTATTGTAGCTTTCTATAGCGCGTACATAGCTTTTCAGAATGGCAGCTCTGCTTGGATATGGATTCTTATTGCCATAGGTGTGCTTTTTAATCCCATTAGACCTTTTTATCTAGATAGAGGAACTTGGCTAATCCTAGATATTGTTTCTGCAGTAGTACTTACGATCTTTATAATTTCTGGAAGAAAAAAAATTGATGATGTAAAAAATAACAATAGATTTATTTCTGAACAAAGCGAGAACAAAGAGAGGAATAAAAAAGCAATACTTGAAATTATGAAAACACAACATCCTCTTACTAATGATCAAGTGGAGCAACTACTTGGTATCTCTGATGCCACAGCCACCCGATACTTTGATGAATTAGAAAAAGAGGGCAAGGTGCGCCAAGTGGGCAAAACCGGCAGGCATGTATATTACGAAAGAGTCTAATGACTGAGGAAACTACCACAGAGCCAGTAGTGAGCGAATCTGTATCGGAACCAGTTTTATCGCCTGAACCAGTTATTGAACCTGCACCAGAGCCAGTGGCAGAACCAGTGCAAGAAAACCCAACGGCTCAACCCGTTGAGCCGTTGGGTTCAGAGCCGATTCCAGCACCTGAAACTACTCCTGAGCCCATACTCACACCTGCTCCAGAACATCAGCCGGATTCGACTGGCACTCCGCAAACAAGTGCAGAACCTCTGCTAGAACCAACCCCTACTCCCGCTCCCGAACCCGTTCCCGAGTCAGAGCCAGCTCCTATAACAGCACCCACTCCAGCATCTCAACCTCAAGTCTCTGCTCCACCAGCTATTCAAACCAGTCTCGCTCGGGAACTGCTAGTGAAAGCTCGAGAAGTAATCCAGTTTAGAAAGCGCAAGAAACTAGAAAAGGTAATGAGCTTGTTTCTAAAAAAGCAAAGTATCACAAATGACGATGTGCAGAAAATTTTGTATGTATCTGATGCTACAGCCACTCGCTATCTCCAACAGCTAGAGAAAGACGGCAGGATAAGAAGACAAGGAAGTCCAAGCCATATGTCCTATTCTCGTGTGTAAGGGAGTAAGCTCGTGTTCCCTCAACTTCCCACACGAGCTCTGTGCGCGCATGGGTGGTGTGGGGCAAGCACAGAAACTAATGAGCCTCGGGCTGTTACCGCTAGGGCGTCTTGAACTAAAGACGAGCGCCGACCCGAACGAAGCAACTTTAAGCAGTAGCGAAAGCGACACACTAGACACAGAGATGAAAACAAGGAGAGGGGTTGTGCGAGGGCGGACTCCGAAGGCACTCTATACAAGCCAGAACAAGCTAAGTAACCACCTAGGGAGATAAGCACTATAACCTCTGTACAACCATCTGCGAGGAGGAGACCGACGCTGGGGAGAGGAACCTCTCCTCTCCCCAAAGAGAGGCGGGTAAGGCTTGCGGCTCATTTACCGGGTATTTGAGCCGCAAGCCTAAATACCCGCTACCTAGGCATCTAGGCGCTCGTAGCCATAGCGGTAACAGCCCGAGGCGGATGCCGAGTGGTGCACCTACTTTAGGACGAGACGCTCCACAAAACACCAGATCGAGCACCGAGTATCTTGCATTCTTAGCCGAGCCCCTTTCCGCTCATTCCATTCAAAAAATCTCCCCACCGCCAATATTAAAAGCA
>JBBDIN010000005.1:0-9256 GCA_040880385.1 Thermodesulfobacteriota bacterium
ATAACCTTGCCGGCTCCAATTTCCGGCGGCGCTGTTACAATAGTAAGCGCTGAGCTAGGAGTATCCAGCACGAAAGGCTCAAGACCTATAGCGGCCATCGCTTCCCTGGTAGCAAGAGCAAGCCTTGAGTGGCGCTTGTGCATATTTTCGCGACCCTCTTCTTTGAACCTTTTTAGAACTGCAGCAAGGCCAACTATAAGAGTCACGGCTGGAGTAAATGTTGTAGTATTTTTTTCAGCGTTTTTCAGTGCCGGTTTAAAGTCAAAGTAAAATTTTGGAAGATCGGAACTCTCATAAAACTTCCAAGCTTTCTCGCTCATAGCGGCAAATGAAAGCCCAGGAGGAAGCATAAATGCTTTTTGAGAACCACCAACCAAAACATCGACCCCCCATTCGTCAAAAGCTATCTCAAAAACTCCTACCCCCGTTATTCCATCAACTATGTGAATGACGTCGTCTCTTTTGCTTGTAATTTCTGATATTTCTTTTATCGGATGTTTTACACCGGTTGAGGTTTCACTGGCTTGTGTTAGTACTGCTTTAATAGAAGGATCGTCGTTTAGAGCTTTTTCAATAACTGAGGGGGCAATTTCTCTTCCCCACTCAACCATAATCTCGTTAACCTCTAGACCGTAGGCACGGCAGATTTTGCCCCATCTCTCGCCAAACTTTCCGCTGTTCACGACTAAGACTTTGTCGCCCCTAGAAAGAGTATTAGTGACAGAAGCTTCCATAGCTCCAGTACCTGATGCAGCTAAGATAAGAACTTCCTGTTTAGTGTTATATATATATTTAAGCCCTTCTCTAACTTCTGCAAAAATTTCTTCAAACTCTGCTGTTCTGTGATGGATAATAGGCTTAGCCATCTCAATCAGTACTTCGCTTGGGACAGGTACGGGACCAGGTGTAAATAGATACTGTTTCACTTTAGATTCTCCTTCTTTCTATTAACGTTTTATAATATTATAAAGCCGACTTACAACTACAAATCTTCATATGTACAAATAACTATAGGATAAAGATAGCTGAATCTAAGTAGTTTAAGTTAATTTGTACTCTTAATTTAATCAGTGAAAATTTGCGACAAGAAAGTCTATATGAATCTACCCAAAACTCTGTATAATTCAACCCGGTTTGCTTTTGCAAATCAAAAATTTATATTATTTGATTATTTGCCGGAGGTAGTAAATCTATGATAGGTGATAACAAAGAACAAATCCAAGATATAAAGAAAAGACTAGCAATAATTGGAGACTATCTTTGACCTGCCTGGCAAAGAATCCAGATTAAGCGAGTTAGAAGAAATCACTGGTAAACCCGAATTTTGGGATAACGCAGAGCTAGCCCAAGAAACACTTAGAGAACAATCGCTAATTAAACAGACTGTCGAGCAGTGGCAGAGCTTAACTTCTGAGCTAGAAGATGTTGAAATCTTAGAAGAGCTTTCACTAGAAGAAGGCGATGAGGATGCTTTGGCAGAGGCTAAGGCAAAATTGTCGGAGATCGAGGGAAAGGTAGAGAATCTTGAATTTAAGAGGATTCTTGGGGAGCCTGAGGACGCAAGTAACGCAATTGTTTCTATTAATGCGGGAGCGGGCGGAACAGAGGCTCAAGACTGGGCTGATATGCTACTGCGGATGTATCTAAGATACGCCGAAAGAAGCGGCTTCAAATCAGAAATAGTAGAATATCAGGAAGGGGACGAAGCCGGGCTTAAAAGCGCTACTTTTCTTGTTAAGGGAGATTATGCGTTTGGCTATTTAAAGGCTGAGAGCGGCGTACACCGTTTAGTTAGAATCTCCCCGTTTGATTCAAATAAAAGAAGACATACTTCCTTTGCCTCAGTTTTCATTTCCCCTGAGATTGACGATAGCATTGAAGTCGATATCGACGAAAAAGACTTGAGGATTGACACTTACCGGGCAGGCGGAGCAGGCGGGCAGCATGTGAATAAAACTGATTCCGCCATCCGAATTACTCACAGTCCTTCAGGAATAGTTGTAAGCTGCCAAAATGAACGCTCCCAACGTCAAAATAAAGAAACAGCGATGAAGATTCTTCGCGCGAGGCTTTATGAACGAGAAAGAGAAAAGCAGAGGGAAAAAATTGATGAGCTCAACTCAACCAAAAAAGAAATAGGATGGGGTAGTCAAATCCGCTCTTACGTACTTCATCCATATAGAATGATAAAAGACCACAGAACTAATTTTGAAACCGGAAACGTAGACCCCGTGTTAGACGGTGATCTGAGTGAGTTTATCAAGAGTTACTTGATTTACGCCTCGAGTTAAGACAAAGTCAGAAAAACATCAAAAAATAAACGGAATTCTTTGATTCTTCAAGCAGGCTGGTATATTTATCATTCCATCGAGCTAAATCTAAATGTTAAGTGTTCGGGCATTTAGGAGGACAAAAATATTGAAAATCGGCATTATAGCTAAACCTAATATATTAGAGCCCCTAGAAATCACAAAAAATCTTTCAGCATGGCTTAACGAAAGGGATATTGAGGTCTTTGTTGAAAAGGATTTAGGTGATCAAATCGGTCATTCTAACTCGGTAGACCGGGCAGATATACCCGAGCTTGTTGATATTATCCTGGTTTTCGGTGGAGACGGCACATTTTTAGGGATGGCTCGACTTACATGTAAGCACGGCACACCTATTTTAGGAATCAACCTTGGGGGACTAGGGTTTCTAACCGAAGTAACAGTAGATGAGCTCTTCCCTATGATGGAAAGAATTATAGAGGGGAATTATGAAGTTGAAGAAAGACAGATGCTGCTCACAACAATCCACCGTGAGAAAAACACCATAGGAACCTATGAAGTACTAAACGATGTAGTTATAAATAAGGGCGCTGTAGCTAGAATTATTGATCTGGGGATTTATATAGAAGACTCACATGTTACAACCTATAGAGCAGACGGTATTATACTTTCGACTCCTACAGGTTCAACCGCTTATTCCCTGTCTGCAGGCGGCCCGATTGTTCATCCAAGAATCCCGGTAACTATTATTACGCCAATTTGCCCCCATACTCTTACAAACAGACCGCTTGTAGTTTCAAGCGATATGAAGGTCGAAATAAAAGTTACAACTCATGAGCCGGATACTTACCTTACACTGGATGGACAAATTGGAATAAGACTGAATACAGGGGACATAATTGAAGTAAAAAGAGCTGATAGTACTGTGAAACTGATTAAATCTCCTTACCGAGACTTCTTTGCCATTCTCAAAGCTAAACTTATGTGGGGGGAAAGGTATGGCAAGATCGGCTGATGAGCAGTTCTTACACGACTGGGTAATAAGAAAAGTACATGAGAAATATTCAAGGCAATATAGTAAAGTCCATATAAACCCCGGGGAAGAAAAGAATTACGAATTCGGCGGCGCCTACCCTGACATTATTTTTGAGAATCATGGGCAAATAGTGCAAGTAGTCGAAGTTGAAACAAAAGAAACAATAAACGAAGAAAGGGCAAAGAAATGGAAGAGCCTTTCAGAACTCGGGGCAAAGCTTCATCTCTTAGTACCCCAAAATATGCAAAATGCAGCTAGGGATATTTGCTGGAAGAGCGGTTTAATGGCTAAAGTAAAGATCGGCTCTTTTGACGTAAATCTAAATATTTAATATTAAGATTTCTTGCAGTTTCTGAGAAATCTTTTACCTTTATAATCACTTGAGAAGCTAATTAGAATTTTGAAAAACTCGCTGATTGGTTTTTAAAATTGGACCCGTAAGGCCTAATGCTATCAGCCTGCTAATATCTTGAATATTTAATGCGCTTTTCTCGACTTCACGGAGGTAGTAGAAATGTCTGTTCTCGAAAAATTTGACCCGGAAATAGCCCAGATTATAAGATCTGAAACAGAACGCCAGGAATATAGGCTAGAGCTTATAGCATCTGAGAATTATGTAAGCGAAGCAGTGCTTGAAGCAGCAGGATCGGTGCTGACCAATAAATATGCAGAAGGGCTTCCTGGGAAAAGATATTACGGCGGATGTGAATTTGTAGATATTGCTGAAGACATAGCTCGTGATAGAGCTAAGGAGCTTTTTGGATGTGACGCTGTTAATGTGCAGCCGCACTCTGGCTCTCAGGCAAACATGGCTGTTTACTTTGCAGCTATTGAACCAGGAGACACCATGCTTGGAATGAATCTAGCGCACGGCGGACATTTAACTCATGGAAGTCCGGTAAATTTCTCAGGAAGGCTTTATAATATAGTCCCATACGGTGTTACGGAAGATACAAACTTAATTGATTATGATGAAGTCAGAAAACTCGCACAAGAACACAGCCCAAAACTTATAGTAGTCGGCTGGAGCGCATATCCCCGCGATATTGATTTTTCAAAGTTTAAAGAGATAGCCGATGAATGCGGTGCATTGTTGATGGCAGATATTGCTCACCCGGCAGGTCTTGTGACAGCGGGGCTTTATTCAGACCCTGTCCCGCATTGTGACTATGTAACTACAACAACTCATAAAACGCTACGTGGCCCCAGAGGCGGTATGATTATGATGAAGGAAGAGCATGCCAAGAAAGTTAACAGCAGAGTTTTCCCGGGCTCTCAGGGAGGACCGTTAATGCATACAATAGCAGCTAAGGCTGTCGCTTTTAAGGAAGCGCTAACTCCGGAGTTTAAAGAATACCAGGCTCAAACAGTCAAGAACGCAAAGCACCTTGGAGAATGTATGCTTGAGCACGGGTTTAATCTTGTCTCTGGCGGCACAGATAATCACCTCATACTGGTTGATCTCATAGGAACGGATCTTACAGGCAAGATTGCCGAGGACACACTTGAGCTTGCAGGCATAACGGTAAATAAAAATGCAATCCCGTTTGACCCCAATCCCCCTGCTGTTACAAGCGGCATTAGAATTGGAACACCTGCTATTACTACAAGAGGAATGAAAGAAGAAGAGATGGGAATTATCGCAGGACTCATAAAAGAAGCACTGGATAATATAGAGAATGAAAAAGTTCTATCTAGAATAAAGGACGATGTTGCAGAGCTTTGTAAAAAATTCCCAATGTATTCAGATAGGCTCGTATAGATGAAATGTCCATTTTGCACTAGTTTAGAAAGTAAGGTCATAGATTCACGTCTCGGAAAGGAAGAAACATCCATTAGAAGGCGCCGGGAGTGCCTTGATTGCAACAGCCGTTATACGACTTATGAGCGTGTTGAAGAAGTAGAGCTTCTAATAGTAAAAAAAGGCGGCGTAAGAGAGACGTTTGATAGAAGTAAAATATTAGCCGGCATGTTAAAGGCTTGTGAAAAAAGGCCGATAAGCATGGATGTAATTGAAAGCTTTGTCTCTTCCTTGGAGAGAGAGTTGCAAGAAAGGGGAGATAGAGAAGTAGATAGCGGCGAGATAGGCGAGAGGGTTATTAACAAACTCTACGAGATAGATGAAGTCGCATATGTGAGATTTGCATCGGTGTATAGATCATTTAAAGATGTAAACCAGTTTATGTCGGAATTGAAAGACCTTTTAAAAGATAAAGAAGACAATAGCAAAAGTTTAACTGAAGCTGCCAAGGTAAGAGAAGCTTCTTTATCTATAATCAAAGATAAAACCCCAAAATAATGCTTATAGACAGCCACGCACATTTAGTTTCTTTAGAAAACTTGGATGAAGTACTGAATAGAGCTAAAGAAAATAATATTGCTAAAATCGTTTCTATTTCTTCCGATATACCATCGACTGAAGCTACTATTTCTCTTGCAGAAAAATACGATTTTATCTTTGCGACAACGGGTGTACACCCACACTCCGCAGATCAGACAAACGAAGAGGTACTCAAGGGTCTAGATCACTATGCTACTCATGAAAAAGTTGTGGCAATCGGAGAAACCGGACTAGACTATTTTTATATGAACTCTGATAAAGAGATACAAATAAACTCTTTTACCGAGCACATTCGTTTAGGGAAGAAGCACAACCTGCCTATTATTATTCACGTTCGTGAGGCGGATGAGGATATGCAGGAAATTTTAAAGAAAGAAACAGCAGCCGACACTCCAGGAGTGATCCACTGCTTTACGGGCAATTACGATACCGCGGTTAAGTATTTGGATTTGGGATATTATATTTCGTTCTCAGGAATAGTTACTTTTAAGAAATCTGAAGAATTAAGAGAAGCCGCAAAAAACATACCCTCAGATAAGATACTAATAGAAACAGATTCTCCTTATCTTGCCCCAGTTCCTCACAGAGGGAAGCCAAACGAGCCTTCATTTGTCAAACATGTTGCCCAGACTGTTGCAGACGTGAGAGAAATTTCAATTGATGAGCTCTCAGAAATAACAAGATCTAACGCTGAGAGACTGTTCAGGATTTAACCGCAACACTTTCATAGTATAGAAATCCAAAGAGAAAAACCATGTCTAAAAAACCAGTAATTGGAATAACAATGGGGGACCCAAACGGCGTTGGTCCCGAGGTAATCGTAAAAGCAATCTCTTCAAATGAGATAAAAGACTTATGCGAGATAGTAATATTCGGAGATGCCGGAATACTTCAAAAAGCTGCAAATAATTCCATCACGGAACTTAAAATTATTGAATGCTCTGAATTTGGATTAGAAGATTTAAAACCCAGCACATTGGACAGAAAAGCCGGGCAGGCTAGCCTCGACTATATAACTACCGCAGTTAAGTCAGCTTTGAAAAATGAGATTGATGCCATTGTGACGGCGCCTATCAGTAAGGAGTCGACCCACCTTGCCGGGTCCAAATATCCAGGTCATACCGAGATGCTCAAGGATCTAAGTGGAGCTGATCAGGCAGTGATGATGTTTGAAGGCAACAAGTTTAAAGTAATGCTCGTAACAATACACGAAGCATTGAGCAATGTTCCGAAGTTAATTAGTAAAGATAGAGTACTATCTACAATTAAGCTTACACACGATTCACTCGTAAACCTTTTTAAAATAGATGCTCCGAAAATAGTTGTTTGTGGATTAAACCCCCATGCGGGAGAATCAGGTGCCTTTGGTAACGAAGAGATTGACCATATAATACCGGCCGTTGAAGAGGCGCGAGAGTTGGGAATTAACATTGAAGGACCGCTGCCTGCGGACACTTTGTTTTATTATGCCAACCTGGGGAAATGGGACGCAGTAGTTGCCATGTATCATGACCAGGGTCTTATTCCATTTAAAATGGTGTCGTTTAATGACGGGGTAAATATCACGCTTGGGCTTCCAATAATAAGGACCTCTCCAGATCACGGAACCGCATTTGATATTGCATGGAAAGGGGTTGCTGATCCTTCAAGCATGATTGCCGCGATAAAAGTAGCTGCACAATTCGCTATCAACAAATCAACTTAAGGTTCTGTTAGAAGTAAATAATAATGGAAGTATCGCGCCTGATTTTTCGCGGATAACTATATCATAGAGCCCGGCGCTGGGTGTTTCATCAAGATTAATCTCAATCACAGTCTTATTTGCCTGCTTCGCGACTAGACCCATTGAAGCTGCGGGTTCAACCACGCCCGATGTCCCAACAATCAGCATTACCTGACACTCCTCTATTGCTTTTAGAATACTATCTATTAATGACATTTCGATCATCTCACCAAACCAAACCACATTGGGCCTGCCGATCTCGCCACATTTTTTGCATTTGGGAGGTAATTCTGCCAGAGGCACATCAAAGTTTTGTTCAATATCTCCGCATTTGGTGCACCTTATCTGCCACAAATTGCCGTGCATCTCGATAACACCACTACTCCCCGCCATCTGATGGAGACCATCAATATTTTGTGTGACCAGGGTGACATTTGAGGCATCGTTTTCTAATTCGGAAAGGGCATAGTGACCGGGGTTAGGTTTAGCATCTTTAACAGCATTTCTTCTCCAGTCATACCACTCCCAGACAAGCTTAGGATCTTTCCAAAACGCTTCAGGGGTTGCAAGCTCCTCCGGTCTGTAGTTCTGCCAAAGCCCCTGTTGCCCTCTGAATATTGGGACGCCACTTTCAGCGGAAATCCCCGCCCCTGTGAGAATTACAATGTTCGATGCATTCTCTATTTCCTCACGCGCTTGACTTATTTTATCTTCAGTTTCTGTCATGATCCCTCTTTATTAATATAAGTTTACCATAAAGATTAAATTTCTTATCTGGGATAGAGTATTTTGGTTTGAGCGACAGACTTAGGATAAACAATAACTTTTCCCCCTTCTTGCCACTGCACTACAACCATCTCATGCCCCCTCTGATTACCGTTGGTATCTGTTTTGAAGGTTCCATAAAATGTTTTGAAATCCGCACTCTTTGCAACACGCCTAAGAGTTAAATCATCCAATGTCCCGGCCTCCTGAATACATTTTTCTATGATTATTCCGATATTATATCCTTGCGCCGCTACATAATCCGGCTCTTTGCCGTATACAGACATAAACTTTGAAAAGAACTCCTCAGACGAAGGGCCTATATCTGGGACAATTTGAAGACCTCTTTCCCATTGACTTGCTGAGAGAATGCCATCAGCTTTGTCACCAAATTTATCTTTAAATAGTTTAATCGAAGCAACAATAAACCCCGCAGCTTTTGAATAAATCTTTGACTCAAACAAAAACTCAGCAAGTGCTAAATCATCCTCAGCTCGTCCCATCCCTAAAATTAAATCAGGCTCATAAGAAGCCAGGTCTTCCAGATGGGCAGAAAAATCTTTTGTGCCTGAAATGAATTTGTACTCTCTTATATCAAAGCCCAAACTTTGTGCGTAGAACTTGGCCCCGTTTGCAACGCGGGTAGAAAACCCGCTGTTTTGAGCACTAAAAGTGGCCATTTTCATAGCATCAGGATCAGTCTTTTTGATTGCATCAATAATTCCGTATGAATAATTACTAGCCGCAGTAATGGCATTAATCACACAGGTGAAATATCTTTCTAGAATCTCATCTGTTGAGCCGCCGTGATTCCAGAGAGTCTTGTTATGTTTTTCGGCTACTTCACAAGCCGCTAAAGCGAGCGAGCTAGAATAGGGTCCTAGAAGAATATAGACATTGTCTTCTTTAATTAACTTTTCTACATTCGAGCTACATTTTTCTACCGAGCTTTCGTCGTCGTAATAAATAAGCTCTATAGGAAACGTCGCACCCCGTTCCCTTACTAAAATTCCGCCTCGGCTATTAGTTTCCTGGAGCCAAAGCTTTATACCCTCCAAGCTCTCTACACCCTGTATTGAATAATTACCTGTGAGTGATATGGATAGACCTATCTTAATTTT
>JBBDIN010000006.1:0-9221 GCA_040880385.1 Thermodesulfobacteriota bacterium
ACCATTTGAAAGCTTTCGAAACCATCTCAGTTTTATCTTTAAAATAAACATAAAGCAGCCTAAGCTGCTCATCAGGGGTTTCGTCTGCTTTAGTTTTAGTTTTTGTTCTTCTTGACTGGAAATGGCTCTCAGATTCATCATTCTGAACATAACTTTCTTTAAATTTCAAAGAGCTTACGTCCCCTGTCTCTTCGGGAATATCCCCAAATTCATTTACTGACATTGAATCGTCGAATTCCTTGTATTTAGTTTCCATGTCGTTTCCTTTGATTATCTAAATTATTAAAAATATCACAACTCTTAGCCATTTATAGACCAAATCAAACATAATCACTTAGAGCCATGTGTGTATATATATTGCAAGCTGTTTTTAGGAACCTTTGGGGGAGGGGTACTGCACATCCTCCTAACTATATAACAATTAAAGCTATTTATATAAGTCTCCAGCACCTATTCGTGCACTCAAACACTACAAGTTTTATTTATTTCTAAACAAAATACCTGCTTTTGGCAGGTGTAAAAATGTTCCAACTCCCGGTTACCGCCAATTCTATCAAATTCTTTATATTAATTCAACCTATTTTGATGCGGCATAATTTGCTGCAACTTGTTCCCAGTTTACAACACTCCAAAATGCCGAAATATAATCAGGTCTTCTATTCTGATAATTGAGATAATATGCATGCTCCCATACATCTAGCCCTAAAATAGGAGTTAGGCCGCCAGTTAATGGATTGTCTTGGTTTGGTGTGGAAGTTATAACCAAATTACCGCCTCCATCGACACATAACCATGCCCAACCGCTTCCAAAACGAGTAGCGCCGGCTTTAGCAAATTGTTCTTTAAAACCATCTAAGCTTCCAAATGCTGAATTAATTGCGTCAGACAACTCACCACTAGGATCGCCGCCACCGCTTGGGCTCATGCAAAGCCAGAACATGCTATGATTTGCATGACCGCCGCCGTTATTTCTAACTGCGGTTCTTATGTCTTCAGGTATAGAATTCAAATCCTTAACTAATTCTTCTATACTTTTACTTTCAAGCTCAGGATGATTAGCCAAAGCGTTATTTAAATTATTCACGTAAGTTTGATGGTGCTTACTATGATGAATCTCCATAGTACGCGCATCAATATGGGGTTCTAATGCATTATATTCGTAAGGGAGTTGAGGTAGTTCGTAGGCCATGCTAAATCCTCCAGATATTATTTTGATATGTTATTGGAAATACAAAACTTTGAGATATGTTGGAAAACGACTTTGTGGAAAAAACATAACACGATCCTGTTTCCCTAACTCGTTCATTTTACCTAGAAAATCGGCATTTGTCAAAGGGGATTAGAGCCGTATCAAGGGTTGAATAAGAGCATTCCTAACATTGTCCTAAGTATAACATTCACTATTAATAAATACTTATAAAGAAGTGACAATATAAGGCTTGTTTGTATCTATTTGTTATAGTTAGAGGATAGTCCTTGCTTAGATACCGGCATTAAAACAGCATCCTGGGATGAACTAACAATATTTGTTTCTTTTATTACCCAGTAGAGATTTCCAGCCTGTTAATTTTTATTATTAGTGAATTCTATTTAAAATTCAAGCACTCAAAATAGAGTTTGGCTATTACATTGGATTCTTATTATTGCTTTTCAAGTCTAAATGTATAGTATTTTTATACTGCAACTGACACAAAACAAGACTTAAGAAGCCTGGAAGACAATCAATAGAACATCCCGATTGACAAATAATTTTTATCTGGTAATTTTTAAGATCTAGACAACATGCATATTATGGAGTCACGAAGTCCACAATGCGCGGGAATTTGCAATTTTGTCTGGGAATTTACAATAAGGAATTTATAATGCAGGTAACTAAAACTCTAGATTATGCAGTCAGGTCATTAACCTATATGGGGCACCAACCTGTAGAGAAACATAGCATGAAGGAGATTTCTCAAGAGCAGCATATACCACTTAATTACCTAGCTAAAATCATGCGCCGACTTGTTAAAAAGGGTTTGGTAAGATCATCAGTAGGCCCTGCTGGTGGCTATACTCTAAGAAAGCTGCCTAATGAAATAAATTTACGCGACATTTATGAGGCAATAGAAGGCGAGATTAGAATGGTCGAATGCATGGACAAAGACTCTATCTGCGCTTTATATGAGAGATGCCCTCAGCTTCCAGTATGGGATAGGATACAACTATCTATGATTAAAATCCTAGAGGACACAACTCTTGAGGATATGTTAAGAGAAAGAAAAACCGTCACTTTGAACCAGGTCAATTAAGGAGGCTTTTTAATGAGTGTTGATATAGAAAAATTAGCACAACAGGAATATAAATATGGGTTTGTAACCGATGTGGATCAGGAGATTGCTCCTATTGGTCTCAACGAAGACGTAATTCGAATGATTTCCGCCAAAAAAGATGAACCACAGTGGCTACTAGAGTGGAGACTAAAGGCCTATGAGAATTGGCTTACAATGAAAGAGCCCACATGGCCTAATGTGCACTATTCTCCTATAGATTATCAGTCTATAAGCTATTATGCAGCGCCAAAGAATATGCCTAAACTTGAGAGTCTGGATGATCTGGATCCTGAAATTAAAGCGGCTTACGATAAACTTGGCATTCCACTTGACGAGCAGAAAATGCTTGCCGGCGTTGCAGTAGATGCAGTATTCGACAGTGTATCTGTTATAACAACTTTTAAAGAAACCCTGGCAGAGTCTGGAGTGATTTTCTGTTCAATATCTGATGCAGTCCGGGAACACCCGGAGCTTGTAAAGAAATATTTAGGTTTTGTAGTACCTGCCAATGACAACTTTTATGCAGCACTAAATACTGCAGTATTCACAGACGGATCCTTTGTATATATACCAAAAGGTGTGCGCTGCCCTATGGAGCTTTCCACCTATTTCCGTATTAACGCAGAGAATACCGGGCAGTTTGAACGAACTCTTATTATTGCTGAAGAAGGGAGCTATGTTAGCTACCTTGAGGGCTGCACAGCGCCAAAGCGTGACGAGAACCAACTGCACGCAGCTGTAGTTGAGCTTATTGCCCATAAAGATGCAACTATCAAATATTCAACTATTCAGAACTGGTACCCTGGAGATAGCGAAGGCAAAGGTGGTATTTACAACTTCGTAACCAAGCGCGGTAGGTGTTTGGGAGATAATTCTCACATCTCATGGACCCAGGTAGAAACCGGATCAGCGATAACATGGAAATACCCTAGCTGCATTCTAGAAGGTGACAACTCTGTTGGAGAATTCTACTCAGTAGCCCTTACCAACAGAAGACAGCAGGCAGATACCGGGACCAAGATGATTCATAAAGGAAAGAATACTTCCAGCACAATTATATCAAAAGGGATATCAGCCGGTTTTGGACAAAACACATATAGAGGACTAGTTGCTATTGGTAAAGACGCAAGTGGCGCGCGCAACTATACTCAGTGTGACTCAATGCTAATTGGGGATAAATGCGGAGCACATACATTCCCTTATATTGAAGTAAAGAATTCAACCGCTCAAATGGAGCATGAAGCCTCCACTTCTAAAATCGGGGAAGACCAGATTTTCTATTGCCAGCAGAGGGGTCTGTCGGCTGAAGATGCTGTGTCGTTGATAGTAAACGGTTTTTGTAAGGACGTATTTAAAGAGCTTCCGTTTGAGTTTGCGGTAGAGGCTGAGAAATTATTAAGCATCAGTCTAGAGGGTAGTGTCGGATAGATAACACCCCCATTTAAAATCAAATTAGATAAAGATTTATAAGGAGAAAGAACATGTTGGAAATCAAGAATCTACATGTAAGTGTAGAGGATCAGGAAATCCTGAAGGGACTTAACCTTACCGTTAACAAAGGGGAAATCCATTCTATTATGGGCCCAAACGGCTCGGGTAAAAGCACTTTAGCCCAAGTCCTTGCCGGGCGTGACTCATATGAAGTAACCGAGGGTGAAATTATATTTGAGGGCAAAGACCTTCTTGAGTTATCACCTGAAGACCGCGCTTGTGAAGGGATTTTCATGGCATTTCAATACCCGGTCGAGATACCTGGGGTAGCCAACACATACTTACTCAGAGAGGCGTTGAATTCAGTTCGGAAGTACCGAGGGCAAGAACCACTTAAGCACATCGAGTTTGCAAAATACGCTAAAGAAAAAATGAAAGTTATGGATATTAGCGACAATCTATTAAAGCGTGCTGTCAACCACGGTTTTTCGGGCGGCGAGAAAAAAAGAAACGAAATATTTCAAATGCAGATACTGGAACCTAAATTTGCCATCCTCGATGAAACAGACTCAGGGCTGGATATTGATGCTCTCAAAATTGTAGCAAACGGTGTAAACGCTCTTAGAAGTCCGGAACGCGCATTTGTAGTAATCACACACTATCAAAGACTTCTTGATTATATTGTCCCTGACTTTGTTCATGTTTTGGTTGACGGAAAGATTGTAAAATCCGGCGGAAAAGAACTTGCGCTTGAGCTTGAAGACAAGGGCTACGGATGGATTGAAGAAGAAAAAACGGCAGCTAATAGTTAGGGAGAGCATGAAATGAGTATTACACTATCAGAGAAAGATAACGGATACATAGAGGGATTTGCAGGATTTGAGAGAAATGCCCCCGGCTGTGACCTAGGTTGGCTGAAATCGATCCGCGAGCAGGCAATCGCTAAATTTTCAGAACTGGGATTCCCCACTCTACAGGATGAAGACTGGCGTTTTACCAATGTAGCCCCTATTGCCAGAAGCTCCTTTGAAATCTTAGAAAACGGGCACGATAAAGTCTCGGCTTCAGATCTAGCCCCTTTTCAGTTTGAAGATACAGAAGTAACCGAGCTTGTTTTTGTTAACGGCCGCTATTCACAAGAGCTTTCTACACACAGTCAGTTGCCAAAAGGAGTGATTGTAAAAAATTTGGCAGAAGCAATGGTTTCCGAACAAGAAATATTACAAAACAATTTAGCAAAATATGCCGACTTCAAAGAAGAAGCTTTCACCGCACTTAACACTGCTTTTATGGAAGACGGCGGATTTGTCTATATCCCTAAAGGCACAATAGTCGAAACCCCAATTCATCTCCTCTACATTTCAACCGATGGTGATACCACTTCAATTACCAATCCCAGAAATTTGATAATTGCCGAAAACAATTCTCAGGCAAATATCATCGAGCACTATGCTTCATTAGCTGACAACATTTATCTATCAAATGTTGTTACAGAAATTGTAGTAGGCGAGAACAGTACAATTGGACACTACATGATAGAGCTTGAAAGCAAAAAGGCTTTTAACATTTCTACTCTAAGAGTACAACAGGCAAGAAGCAGTAATATACGCTCGCACTCTGTATTACTTGGAGGTTCTTTAGTGAGAAACAACGTACATCCTGTATTAGCAGGTGAAGGCTGCGATTCACTGATAAACGGACTATACATGTCTAACCATCGTCAGCATATGGACAATTACATGAAGGTAGAGCATGCAAGCCCGCATTGTGACAGCAGGCAATTATATAATGGAATTCTTGATGGTAGATCAAGAGGTGTGTTTCACGGACGAATTATAGTTCACGAAGACGCTCAAAAAACAGATGCAAAGCAGACCAACAGAAATCTCATACTTTCTGATACCGCTCAGATTGATACAAAGCCCCAACTAGAGATATATGCAGATGACGTAAAATGTACTCACGGAGCTACAATCGGTCAGATAGATGAAAATGCTCTTTTTTACCTACGCTCAAGAGGAATTTCTGAGGAAGCCTCAAGAGATATCATCATGCATGCTTTTACTAACGAGACGCTTGAAAGCATGTCAGTTGACTCAGTAAAAAATTACTGCTATAACCTAGTAACAAATTGGTTTGAGCAAAGAAAGCAAGAACAGCAAGTTTAACTCCCCTTACTAGACAAACTAAATACAGGATTGAAAATGGCTGAATTTGAAAAAGTGGCAAAAGTTTCTGACATACAACCCGGAGAGATAAAATCATTCGTATTAGGTAATGAAATGGTTGCTATATGTAACGATAACGGAAATTTCTATGCTTTTATAGACGAATGCTCTCACCAAGCCCTGCCACTTTCAGATGGCCTGCTTGAAGGAAAGACAATTACCTGCGCATATCATGGCGCTGAATTTAACATTGATACAGGTGAAGCCCTATGTCTTCCGGCTGTGGATGACATAGAGACTTATGAAGTAAAAGTTGAAGACGACGATATATATATACTGATTGAGGATTAAGACCTCAAAACCTCTAGCATCAATAATTTCTTATTATATTTTAATCGTATAGTGCTATAATGAATATCTCTTGCAGATCATGCTTATTAAATTAAAGCGCGTTTATGAAGAACCTGAAACTCCTGACGGTATTAGAATACTAGTCTAAAGGCTCTGGCCGAGAGGGTTGTCTAAAGAGAAAGCGAAAGTCGACATCTGGCTCAAAGATGCCGCTCCCTCAACTGAGTTGCGTAAATGGTTCAGCCATGATCCTGAAAAATGGGAAGAGTTTAAAAAGCGATATTACAACGAACTACAACAAAAAGAACAACTACTCAAAGAGAACATTACTTTTGTTTATGCCTCTAAGGAAGAAGAATTCAATAATGCTGTAGCGTTAAAAGAATATGTAGAGAAAGTTTTCACATAAATAATACAATTCTCTTTTCAAAATTTAATATCTCTTAGTTATCAGTAACCGCGCCTAGAGATGCGGAGGATACAAGTCTTGCGTATTTCGCAAGCACTCCCCTTTTCTCTTTAGGTTTAGGTTGTTTCCAAGAAGAAAGTCTCTTTTTTATCTCAGCTTTGGTTATTTCTAGGTTAATCTCACGCTTGTTTGCATCTATTGTGATAACATCTCCGTTTTTGACTATTGCTATTACGCCGCCATCAACAGCTTCAGGAGTTATATGGCCTACAACAAAACCATGAGTACCTCCGGAGAAGCGCCCATCAGTAATAAGAGCAACGTCATCTCCGAGCCCCTTACCCATAACTGCAGAAGTGGGAGCTAGCATTTCACGCATTCCGGGACCACCCCTTGGTCCTTCATAGCGTATAACTATCACGTGGCCCTTCTTTACCTTGCCGTTTAATATTGCTTTAAGAGACTCCTCTTCTGAATTAAACACGATGGCTTTTCCAGTAAAAGTATGGCCCTCTTTTCCGGAAATTTTTGCGACTGCACCACCTGATGCGAGATTACCTTTAAGAATCACTATATGACTATTTTCTTTAATCGGCTTTTTAACAGAATGTACAATGTCCTGACCTTTAGGATATGAACCTACACCTCTTAAATTTTCTTTAACAGTTTTCCCTGTTACGGTAAGACAGTCTCCATATAATAATCCTGCTTTAAGTAGTATGTTGAGAAGGGGTGTTATACCCCCGATCCTGCAAAAATCAGCCATCATGTATTTTCCGCTAGGTTTAAGATCAGCTAGTACCGGGGTCTTTTTGCCGATTCTAGTGAAGTCATCTATGGTCAGCTTTACATTCATTGCGTTTGCCATTGCAAGGAGATGCAGTACTGCATTTGTTGACCCACCCAGAGCTATCACTACCGTTATTGCATTTTCAAATGCTTTTTTAGTCATTATATCACTAGGACGTATGCCCTTTTTAATCAAATTCACAACCGCAGCTCCGGCGTCCTGACAATCTTTTATTTTGTCTCTTGAAATTGCGGCTTGAGCTGAGCTGTTAGGCAGGCTCATCCCTAGAGCTTCAATTGCTGATGCCATAGTGTTTGCGGTGTACATACCCCCGCATGAACCCGGGCCCGGAATGGCTCTTGATTCAATTTGCTTAAGCTGACTGTCAGAGAGGTCTTTATTAGCATGCGCGCCTACAGCTTCGAAAACGGAGACTATGTCTATGTCCTGACCGTTATAATTTCCAGGCATAATTGTGCCGCCGTATACAAACACAGAAGGTCGGTTAAGACGAGACATCGCGATTAAACAACCGGGCATGTTCTTATCACAACCACCTATAGCAACTACACCGTCAAAACCTTCCCCTGCAACAACTGTTTCTATTGAGTCAGCAATAACTTCTCTTGATACCAGAGAATATCTCATTCCAGGAGTACCCATAGAAATGCCGTCAGAATTTGTAATTGTATTAAAGATAATTGACTTACCACCTGCTCTATCAACCCCTACTCCAGCTTGGACAGCAAGCTTGTCTATATGCATATTGCAGGGGGTTACCATGCTCCAGGTAGAAGCAATCCCTACAATTGGCTTTCTAAAATCTTTATCTTTAAACCCTACAGCTCTCAGCATAGAGCGGTTAGGCGCTTTGTCGGCACCATTGACCACTAATGATGAAAACTTTTGGAAAGTCACTGGTTTACTAGTTGTATCTGATTTTTTCTTCAACACATTCCTCCTGGCAAATCTGAATCAAGATGAATAATTATCTATACAATAGAAATTCATGTCAATTTTTAAGATAATTAACAGTACTTGAAAGAACCCCTTCCAACAGTATATCATCTAACTATATATGGCATTACCTATAGTTTTACGTCTTTAGAAGGATGTGGATGACAGGAGTTGCATTACACGCTAACTAGGGAGGTGCTATATGAATACTTTTATATTTACAATTGTTGCAGGCCTGGTAGGAACATTGGGGATGAGTCTGACAATGTGGCTAATCACCAAATCCGGCATTGCTAATGCTGGCATGATAAGAGCTATTGGTAGTATGTTTACAAAATCCTATGATGGCTCTTTTGGGCCAGGTCTGGTTGTTCATCTCATCTCCGGAATTTTGTTTGCCTTTCTTTATGTAATTCTAATAAGTATATTCGCTCCAACTTCACTTGTCGCTACAATTGGAGTAGGAGCTATGATTGGCGTGTTTCACGGTGTGGCCTTTGGTTTTCTATTGGTAGTCACCGTAGCCGAACACCACCCGCTTGAGCAGTTTCGTAATGCCGGCTTTGAGGTAGCAATTGCTCACTTCGTAGGGCATGTAATTTATGGAATTCTCGTAGGATTAGTCGTAGGTCTTAGCGGCGCAAGAATATTTTTGCTTTCATAAATAAGTGGCAACGAGGACTTAGGTAGACAAGTAGGGGATAACAAATTGGATAACGGAGATTAAACTTAAGTTAGCATTAGAATAATAAAGTCCAATTACAGACACTATAAGGTGCCACAACCCAGCCAAGTGGTCTACT
>JBBDIN010000007.1:0-4568 GCA_040880385.1 Thermodesulfobacteriota bacterium
AATAGTGGATTACATGTAACCAGTAGGTTGTCGGTTCGAATCCGACCCCGGGAGCAATATCGGACTTTGTTCGTAAGAATTCCAAATTTCTCGCTTAGTTAACTCCTTATTGAGGGGTTCTAACATATTATGAATTCTACTAGTTTCTTGTGAAGCAGTTTCAAGTAGTTTTACTGGTTCTTCGAGCTCTACACTTAAAATTTTGTCTTTAAGAGTGAGGTTCGAACCTAGAGCTGAAAGGATACTTTTCTTCTTCTCTATATTACCTTTTTCAAAGGTTTCTTTTGCTGTCGTTGCAAAGGAGAAAAGGGTATCAGCAGTTCGTAACCATTCACTTGCTCGTTGATCTGTGTCGTTTAGTAGTGTGTTAAGATGTAGCTTTTCTTTTTCTAGTTCTGATTTTTTAAGGCGAAATTCTTCTTGAGTAATTTCTTCATTTGCTCGCATATCTATTAGGGTATCTATACGTCTTAGGCATGAATCGTAAGCACGCTGCTGATTTTGAAGAGACTGAGAGCGTAGCTTAGACTCCTTCTGATTACGTTCTTTTATTACATCTAATGCCCATTGATAGAATTCATGAGGAATATGAATTCGTTCTAAGAGTTGGGCTACTTGTTCTTCTAATTTTTCTTCTCTAATATTTTTTTGACTACAGAGTGGATTTACTCGTTTAGTGCAGTGATAATATGTATATAAATGAACATTACCATTTTTCTGTTTTTTCTTTTTTCTCTCAGCTGTAATAGCAGCACTACATTCTCCGCATCGAATAAGACCAGTAAAAGCGAAACGATGTTTTTGCGGTCTCGGTTTTCCTTCTCTTCCAAGTAGGTACTGAATCTGATCATACTCTTTTTCTGTAATCAGAGATTTATGTTTGCCTTGATACCAGTTACCACTACCTTTTTTCCATTCATAGATTCCATAATAAAAAGGGTTAGTGAGCATATAATAAACTGTACTCCGTGCTATTTTTGATCCTTTTTGGTTCGTTAATTGCCATTCATTATGTGCAATCTTCCATATATCAGGAATGGTATATCTGCCAGTAAGCATCATATCAAACATCTTTTTCACAAAAGGAAATGTTTCTTCATCGGTTATAATTTCTGGATCACCTAATTTGCGTAGGAGATTGTGTTTATATCCCATTGGTAAAATTGCACTCGGGTACCAGCCTCTCTCTGCTTTTGATTTCATACCTCGTTTTGTATTCTGTCCTAAATCACGAACAAATTGATTAGCCATGCCAAGTTCAACGCTCATCATTAGTACGTTGTCCTCTGGGTAGTAGTTCCGATCATAAGTACGGATGTGTTGGATAATACCTTGCTGGAGCATCCAATTTATATTTCCACCATCAACTGGATTTCTCGCTAGTCTATCAAGCTTCCAGCAGAGAATACCTTCTGCATCACCTTGATGGATTTTATTAATCATTTCTGTGAATACGGGTCTTCCTGGTGCTTTAGCAGATTTCGATTCGAACAAAGTATCTACGATCTTAATATCTTCTCGTTTAGCTAGTTGTTTTAGCTCTGTAATCTGAGATTCAATTGAAGCTGCTTGACGATCTTCCGATTCACTGGATTTTCTTGCGTAGAGAAAATATCTCATATACCTAAGTTATCTAAATTAATAGGTCCATCACCTGTATATATAGTACCAGCTGTCTTTGGAATGTCATCAGAGTCTTCAGTACGTTCGTACGGCATAAATTCTAGGCCATACGATTTAGCTAAGTTTTTGAGAAGGATTTTATCCCAGGGAATGGCAGCGCCGCCATCGCTCATGCGTGGTCTGTCATTTCGATAGAAGCCTAGAGATTTAACGATATTACCTATGCTATTAGGAGAGGTATGGAAGCGCTCGGGTTTATCTTGATTGAACCTTGTATGAATGTCGCTTACAGCTAATTTCCCTTGATTGACGTGACCTTCAAGTTCAATAATTGTTTTTAAAACTTCGGCTTCTTTGCTCATTGACTTGTTCCTTACAGACTCATTCTTTAGTACGTATGCTAGCTTTGTAAAAATCTCCTCTTTGCTAGGATCCACAAAAGCAATAATTGTATGAAGTGGTCTTAAGATATCTCCTAGTCGACTGCTAAAGAGCTTATCTGTTACAGGGAAGGGAAAACCGTGATAATGTGCACGAAATGCCAGTAATCTTGTTCTAATCGGCAATGCAGATTCTTCGGTTATTTCATTTTCAAATACCTTATCGCTTTCTGTCATAGAAATTTCAATACATCGTGATTCTAAGATATTTCCTAGGGGCGTATTTGTAGCAATGACAGTTGCACCAAATGGGTCAAAGAAATCCATGTCTTTAAAAGCTTCCTTGTCTGGACGTAATACACGAGGAATTTTACCGCCTTTCTCAAATCTATTAAGCAGAACGTCAAAACTGTTTTTTGCTTTCATTTGACCTCGCATGTCAGATAGATCAAAGAAGAGTGTTGCCCCGTAGTTATTAGAAAGACGGAAAATAGTTGCTTCAGTCATTGATGCTAAACGTACACCACGATAAGCAGCATGAACTAAGCCTTTACCAGTTCTTGTTTTGCCTCGATCAGCAACAGCAAAGAAGCTGATCTCTGGACTGTAATATGTGTCTTCTTGTCTGTATGTGTGAATATCCCACGCTGCAAGGAGGTAGTAATATTCTTCACGAGGTAGTTCAGATACTTGTTTGTGATAGTTTACAAGGCTATTAAAGAGCCTCTGATTCGCTATAACCTCGTCACCATGCCATTCCTTAGTTGCTTTAATGACTTCTTCTCCAGTACACAGTTGCCAGGGTATTTGATCTATAGTGGGTGGTGTAAATGTTTTATTGTTAGCAGTGTATACTTTGGTGATCTCTAGACCCTTTGCTGTTTTTATGAGGAAATGAGATTCACCTTCGTGCAATACGATATCTATAAGGTCTTTAAATTTTGCTGTAACTATAGTATTATTAGGCTTGTTAGTAGCTGACTTCGTCGTGGGGACGGGGTCTTTTTTTGGTCGTTTTTTCATGATTTATTATTTGATGAATTTAAATTTTTAGTTGTGTGGATTTCATAAAGTAACTCTACCAATCTTTCTCCTTTTTCTTTTGCTTCCATATCACTGATTGAAATATCGAATTGCTTTCGATAGATTTTTTTAAATTCTTTAATTTGTGACTTGGATAACATAAAAAAATCCACTTAGAGCTAAGTTGGTTAGGTTGTTGCAAACAACCAACTCAGCACCAAATGGATTTATGCAACAACCTTTGTTATTACCGAATAAAAAAAGACTGTTCGGTAACATTAATGACGGCTATAAATAACCGTATTCTTGTCACTGAACAGTCTTTCGGGGTTTACGCCAGCCCGGTGGCGAACTGTTAGCTCCACTCTGTTTTTTTTATCGAGGCTGTTCCCCGTGGGAGTGGGGAATAGTGTTAAAAATTAACAACTATTCTTTTGAAATTTTTTGTATCAAGGTGCTAATGACAGATTAACTAAATACAGAATTTTGTCAATTAAAAGTGTAGATCATGTTATAATATATAGGAACAGAAAGGAACATTTATGGAGAAACAACAAACAACATATTCACCAGAGATAAGAGAAGAAGCACTTTCTTTACGTTATAAAGGAAAAAAATATCACGTAATTAGTGAAGAGTTGGGTATCCCTGAGAATACGCTTCGAAAGTGGTTTGCTCCTTCGGTAAACCGTCATAACCTGGCAGAGATTACAGAAGAACATCTCAAGGAATGCATAGATCAAAGCCGAAAGATTCTTATGGCCAATATTGCAAATATTACCGATAAGCTTGTTGAAAATGCGCTTGATGGAGACATGAAAGCCATTACAGAGGCATTAGATCGTGTACACGGTAAACCAGGATCACTTGGTCCAGTACAAACGCATAGAAAGCGGGTTACAGGATTTCAGTATGTATCTCCTGAAGAATCAAAAGATATACAAGTTACTTTCGTTGATGCAAAAGAGGAAATAGAAAGACTGGAAAAGCTAAAATCGGAATAATTCGTCTGGTTGTACTTTTAAGGCTTTACTCAATTTAAAGATTGTTTGAAACGATGGTCCTCGCTGAGCAGTTTCAATGTACGCTATGGATACAGTGTCCATTTTCATTGTGCGGGCAAGCTGTTCCTGCGTAATACCACGTTCTTTTCGTAGCTGTGCCAATCGGCTACCAAACTGTTTTTTGAATGATTCGAAGGTCATTGTTGTCATAAACTATGTGTTTATAACAAGATTGGCAGAATACCGGTTGACAAACCATAAACTAAGAGTTTATATTTTAATTGACAAAGAACAGGATCACATAGTAGGTTAATTGGTTAAATATTTAAGTAGTTGCGAGATGATTGATACAACAAAAAAAGGAAGCCCTTGGAAATTAGCTTTTTATCTTTTAGGGATATTTATAGGTCTGCCCGTTTTGCTGGCGATTGGTGTTTTTGTTTTGGAGGGAGATGATGAAAAAACTGCATATGAGCAGCCGTCTAAACAAGTTGAACATCAAGAAAATGATGTGGCCATTCCATCGTATGTAGTTCTT
>JBBDIN010000007.1:4668-9188 GCA_040880385.1 Thermodesulfobacteriota bacterium
AAAATGGTGAGTTTACCATGTCTTCTTCCTCAACTTATTACAAACAACACCAAGGTGATAGTGATATTTAATAATTCACTGAATAATCATATATGAGAAAGTGTCCATATTGCGCAGAGAATATAAAAAGTAAAGCGACGGTTTGTAAGCATTGTCATCGCGATCAGCCTATTCCTGCAAAAAATGAGGTAGACTATAAGACTTTGGGCAAAGTACTGGGAGTATTAGCACTTGTGCTTTTAACGTTCATATATTGGTACGTGACTATTCCAGGTGTAGTACTTTTTTATCTATGGAGATCAAAAAAATTGCAATCAAAAACTAAGTATACTATTGGCGCTACTACAGTAGTAGTATTTTTTGTGCTAGGGATTGCGAATGCATATGCGAATAGAACACCAGAAATAGTAGTAACTCAGCCTGAATCTGATGCGTCTCTTCAAGCTGAAACCGTTATGGTAAAAGGCGACGTATCACCAAGTGACGCGGATATTACAATTAATGGATCTTCTGTTAAAGCAAATGATAAGGGAGAATTTACATATGAAGCAAAGTTAACAAGTGAACAAAATAACATTAAAATATTGGCAAAAAACGGTAAAAAAACTAAAGAACATTCTTTAGTGGTCGATAGGATTTTTACGGAGGAAGAAAAAGCAGAAAGAGAGCGGATTGCTAAAGAAAGAGCAGAGCGGATTGCTAAAGAAAGAGAGGAGGAAAAGAAGAGACGTGCTGAGGAAGCCGAGAAAGCTCGTGAGGAACTTGAAAAGCAACAAAGAAAAGAGAAGATAGAAAAACAATTTAGTGCTTGGGATGGGTCTCATCGTGAGCTTACGAAATTTATTCAAGAGTCTATGAATGATCCGGATAGTTATGATCATGTAGAAACTAAATATTTGGACAAAGAAGATCATCTGATTGTAATAACCACTTTTCGAGGTAAAAATGCTTTCGGTGGTACAGTTGCTAACACTGTTACTGCTAAAGTATCATTGGATGGTGAGGTACTGGAGATTCTTGGACAGTCATAACTTTCAAGTTAGGAAATAAGATCGTAAAATTTAGGAGGGGCTAAGACTAAATAAAATTATTCATTAGAAAAATTTACTGTGTTTAATCTAACTCATTTTTTCAAGAAGGGAAGTTCCAGATCTTTAGAAAATACTCACACTAAAGGATATATTGGATACTATGAACTTACAGATTGGTGGCATGAAGTGTTTACAGAGGAAGAGAAGAAAAGGATTATAGATGCATATAAACCATTGGATTCTGCTGAAGATAATCCATTAACGGAGGAGAATGTAACAGGAATGAGTTTAAGTGTAGCAGGTTTTCTATGGAGTCTGTCATCATGGTTTGAGGGTCCAAATGATCGAGATATTGCTCGGAAAATATTGCAAAAAGCAGAGGAAATAAATCCTGAGAGAGGTATTGTTGAAGATGTGTTAGATAAGCATTTCACTCTTAGTCAAGCCATAAAGATTCATTATCGTGATCGGAAAATCGATAATTATTACCAGAAAGCAATTGAATATTGTAGAAGACAAATTGACCTTGCTCCACAGGCAAAAGATTCTTTTCTTAAAAAATATCCAGAACAGGGACTACCAAGTCATGTAGGTTACAAACAGCTCGTGGTTATATTGGACAAAGAGAGGAAATGGATTAAAGCAATAGAGCTTTGCAAAAAAGCTAAACAAGAGGGATGGAGTGGTGATTGGGATAATCGAATTGCTCGGTATAAGGCTAAGTCTTCTAGATAGTAAACTTATGTTGTTATGAACCAATTACGTAAAGATATTTCATTTAAATATACAGCTGATGCGATCAAAAATATTAGCGAGTCATTTGAAGATAAAACTAAAAGTGAGAACCGACTAATAGAAAATTTAATGCTACTTCAGGCAACGATAGTCGGGTTCTCAGCAGCTTTCTTAAATCTATCGATTGAATCATCTGGTCATGTGCTATGGTTGAAACTTTCAATTAGCATTATGGTGTTGAATATATTTCTAGGAGCAATGATTATTCTTGCTAGATATGAGCAAAAAGCTCATGCAAAATACGTTGCGTCGATTTTTAAAGCTAATCAAGATGCTCTTGATGAGATGGTCTCTAAAGGAGTGTTTAGTAAGGAATCTGAAGAGTACCAAGGAAAGGTTGTTGCAAATTTAGTTGAAATGAAAACTAATGCTCCTCACTTGAAGGACGAGAAGATTTTTTCAAAATATGCTAATGAGTTACATAAGCAGTGGAAGGATGATTTACCTCATAGTGTTTTAATAAAAGGAGTAGAAGATAGCAAGTTACCAAAATGGAATAACCCAACTTTTTTGTGGTTTATTAATAGATCAACTTCGCTTTCAGATTGTTTTTTTGTATTAGTGCCTATTTCCTTTTTATTTTTAGTAATTTCTTTACTTTAATAGATATATTCAATAAGGGAGTAAACTGAAGACTCTGATGACTCTGAAGACTTTTTAATAGAAAGACAACATGGAAAAGGTTCTAATGTTATCTAGCAGTGGGAGCATATGAGTTTAGTTCTAATAAATCCGTGTCCATTATGATTGAAAACCTTCTATCCGTTGTAGCCTCTTTGTTGTCTATCATAGCTGCAGTGGTTTCCATTATTTCTGCTCGAAAAGCAGCTAGGATTGCCAAGAATATTAAAGAACAGAATAATGCTATCGATGGTATAACTTTCCAAGGTAACCAGGCGGTTGGTAATAAAGGGGATGGTTTTTCTGTTGGTAAGAATTTTTAGCGTGGGCTATGGAGGAAATCACGACGGAAAATTTCCGAGAGACTGATCTTAGGAGTCTTGCTCTCAATGAGGATTGGGGAAGATTAGTCTTCAAAAAAGCATATCCTATTTTAGAGTCCACGAGGGATCTTTTTAACGAACTTGAAGATTTAGGTTACCAGGAGCAATTGACCCAAAAAGAGATTGAGAGTATTGAACACTCAAAGAGAAACTTTATAGACAGGTTGAACAGATTACGAGAGTTTGATATCGGTCAGGCAAATCCAGAAGAGACACACAATAATTTAGAACAGGACATAATTAACTTCGCAGAAGGTTTGGAAAGAAATTTCCGTGAGCCTTTGCTTTGGTTGCGTCAGGAAGCTGCTCGGCAAAGTGAGGATGTGAAATCTCTTGAGGACAAACAAAAAGCTGCAGTGCAGGCAGAGAAGGAATACAAGAAGCTTTCTCAGAAGATGGAAGAAGAGTTAAGATCACTCCAGGCACAAAAAGGGGAAGTGGCAACTGCTCATGGTGAGGTAGCAGCCGCTAAGCTTGGAAAGTATTTCGAGTCGCAAGCAGATCAATATACACAAGAAGTAAAAAATTGGTTGGGCTCACGTAATAGTTATCTTAAATGGCTTGTGGGTATTGTGTCTGCGAATCTTATTGCATATATTTTTCTCTTCGTGACAGATAAAATTGGTTGGTGGCCAAGGCTTGACCCTGAGGATTTTTTTACTATTCCATACGGTGTAGCGAAATTTGCGTTGCTTATATTGTTGTCTTACGGACTAGCTTTTTCGTCACGTAATTACAGCATAAGTTCGAATTTAAAGGCAGCGAATCTGCATCGTAAGAACGTTGCGGAGACTCTTGAAGATCTATTATCTACAGAGTTTGAGCCACAGGATAGGTCACAATTGGTGCAGCAAGCTGCGGAGGCCATGTTTAAACAATTACCGACTGGCTTTGTTGCAAGGGCCATGACAAGCGATTCCGGACCTGTTCAGGCAGTTGTGGCGAAGATTTCACCAGACTCGAAAACTGATTAGCTTGCGGAACCGAGAGGCCCTTCTTTCCTTGCATTTCTGAGGAGAATCCGAGGAGCAAAATTTGTTATAAAATGAGACGAACTTACGAATACTGTGTAAGTATTGTAAAATATACAGTATATGAAAATCCTTATAGTAGGAGCTGGTCCCGCAGGTTTAGCTGCTGCTAGTTTCTTAGATACAAAAAAGCACCAAATTACGGTAATTGAAAAGCAAAAGCAATTTTCTACTATGGGATTCGGGGTCTTCTTTTTTAATGAAGGTAAAAAACTTTTAAGAAAAGCTACGCACGATGCTATTCTTCCTAAATTGTTAACTCAGATCGGTTTTAAACAATACATAGACAAACAGGGCGACGTCCTTGGCGACACGCACTATAATCAACTATTTCATGTTAATAGTTATGATGCAGTAACTAGCATTAAACGAGAAGACTTGCATGGCTTATTACGAACGCATTTACCTAAAGAAGTGACAGTTAAAATGGGGACAACAATACGTCAGATCGATAACTTTGAAGATCATGCTGTCGTAAAGCTATCAGATAGGACTGAAGAAAGATATGATTTGGTAATCGGAGCCGATGGAGTACACTCGCAGCTTCGTGAATTATTTTTTTCTTATAAGATAAAAAAATTGAACTGGGTAGCTAGATATTTTTGGTTAGATAAATCTATTCCTCGATTTCTCATGGAATGGAGTCGTGATGCAACTAT
>JBBDIN010000008.1:0-9165 GCA_040880385.1 Thermodesulfobacteriota bacterium
TATTGACGAAAATGGAGATCGTTTATGGCAATCAAAGGATATACTAAAGATAATTTCCCCCATGTGCCGGTATGGGATGTGCTAGGGATTGAAATTGTTGAAATGGGAGCAGGAGAAGCAACGCTGATAATGCCCTTTCATGAGAAGCTTACAAATCCCTACGGATTTATGCATGGTAGTGGTGTCAATGCACTAGCGGATTCAGCTTTAGCAGCAGCAATTGCCAGCATTGTCAAAGAAGGAAAACACTTTTTAACAGTCGAGATGAAAATTAATTATTTTGAGCCTGTAACGACTGGAATTGTAGAGGCACGAGCTAAAGTTTTAAGACAGGGCCGAATAATGCCTGGCGAGGTAGATTTATTCAGTGAAAATAAACTTATAGCAAAGGCTATAGGAACGTATATTATTGTTGACGAAAATAAACGATCATAAACACATTAACCCCCTTCACTAATGTTTTAAACACCTATCAAATATTTAAAATGTGTTGTAATATGTTTCTTCTTGAATAACAAATAATAATGTAAGATACTATATTGTTGTACGTTTATTGAATGAATCAGGAGCAATACAATAAATGGACTTTAACTTGTCCGATGAACAAAAAATGATACAAAATCTTGCCAGGGAATTCGCAAGGAAAGAAATTGCTCCAGTGGCAGATTATTACGATAAAAAAGTCGAGTTCCCCCACGAAATTCAGGCAAAAGCACGTGAGCTTGGATTAATAAACGTTGTTATACCTGAGAAATACGGGGGTTCGGGACTCTCGGCAGTAGAGATGATAATAGTAACGGAAGAGCTTGCTTGGGCATGTACCGGCATTACTGTCGGTGGGATTACAATGAGCACCCTTACTTCTCAACCGATATTAATAGCCGGTAATGAGGAGCAAAAGAAAAAATATCTTGGCCGGCTAGCGGAGGGCTTTGGTTCTTATTGTGTTACAGAACCCGGTGCAGGTTCAGATGTGGCTTCTATGCGATCGATGGCAAAGAAGGTAAAGGGCCGCTACATATTAAACGGACAGAAAACATGGATAACCAATGCTCAGCAGGCATCTTTTTTTTTTGTATTCGCAAAAACTGATCCTGAGGCAGGTCATAGAGGATTAAGCACTTTTCTAGTAGACCTTGAGTTACCGGGAGTAGAGGTATCAAAGAAGCTGGCCAAGATGGGTCAGAAGGCGACAGACGCCTGTGAAGTTAATTTTAATAATGTAGAGCTGACATCGGAATCACTTTTAGGAAAAGAAGGGGACGGATTTAAAATAGCAATGAAGACTTTTGATCACTCAAGGCCTTCAGTAGCAGCTATGGGGGTAGGAATTTCTCAACGGGCACTTGATGAATGTATAAGCTATTCAAAAGAGCGTGAAGCATTCGGGCAGCCTATTGTTAATTTTCAGGGAGTAGGGTTCAAGATAGCAGATATGGGGATGCGTACACAAGCAGCGAGTGTTCTTGACTTATAATGCTGCATCGAAGGCAGCACGAGGGGAAAAAACACGATCGAAGCATCCTATGCTAAGACATTCGCTTCAGAAACTGCAATGTGGGCAGCTACAGAAGCAGTGCAAATACACGGAGGTTATGGATATAGTGAAGAATATCCTCTGGAAAAACTTATGCGTGACGCTAAAATCCTTCAGATTTATGAAGGCACCAATGAAATACAACGAGTTGTAATGGTAAAAGAACTGACTAGAGATTAATACTTGTGGCGAAGGCCATAGCAACGTATATTATTGTGGACGAAAAATAAAAAATCATAAAAACATCAAACCCCTTAAGAAAATCTCAATTGAAAACAGTTCATTGTAGACTTAATAATAATTTGATGTAGGACTTTTACCTAAATTATGGAAAACGAACAATTTGAACAGAGAAAAGAGAAACTCGAGCAATTAAAAGACTCGGGGATAAACCCTTTTGCAAATGACTTTAAACCTGCTCATCTTGGATCAGACCTTATCTCGAAATACGGAGAGCTTTCTGAAGATGAAATCAAGGAGCAAACGGAAGAATTTTCATTAGCTGGCCGTGTTATGGCTATCAGAGACTTTGGCAAAAGTCTCTTCTTTCATATTGCTGATAGATCTGGAAGAATTCAGGGATATATAAAGAGGGATGTTGTTGGAGAAGATGAGCACAAAGCTTTTAAAAAGTTTGTCGATCTAGGCGATTTTGTTGGAATTAAAGGGAATCTCTTTAAAACAAGAACCGGTGAGTTAACACTAAACGTTACAGAATATAAATTTCTAACCAAATCGCTTCATCCACTGCCTGAAAAATGGCATGGCTTAAAAGATGTAGAAGTCCGCTATCGTCAACGTTATCTAGACTTAGTTTCAAATCCCGAGATTAAAGAAATATTTCTAACCAGAAGTAAAATTATCAAACTGATCAGAAAATACTTAGAAGAAAGGGATTTTGTAGAAGTAGAGACTCCGATCTTGCACCCAATTGCAGGAGGAGCCACAGCCAAGCCTTTTGAAACTCATCATAACGCGCTTGATTTAGACCTTGTATTGAGAATTGCGCCAGAGCTATATTTAAAAAGACTAGTGGTTGGTGGTATGGATAGAGTCTTTGAGATTGGCAGGACATTCCGTAATGAAGGTGTGTCTACTCAACATAACCCTGAATTCACCATGATGGAGCTCTATCAAGCTTACGCTACATATGAGGATCTAATGGAGATGACAGAGGAGCTTATTTGCCATATAGCTATGGAAATTAAAGGCTCTCTCAAATTTAAATACGGCGATACCGAACTTGACCTTACTCGCCCCTGGAAAAGAATGGAAATATCAGACTCCCTAAAGGAAGAACTTGGTGAGGAAATATTGTCCGATGATAAATTGCTTTTTGATAAGGCCGATTCCTTAGGGATCGATCATAAAGGAATCAGAGGGAAGGCTATTACAGAATTATTTGAAGCTATTTTTGAAGAAAAATTAATTAATCCTACATTTGTATATGGATTCCCGCTTGATGTTTCACCACTAGCAAGAAAGAATGAGCAGAACCCTGAATTAACAGATCGCTTTGAGCTTTACGTCTTCGGGCGTGAAATAGCTAACGCGTTTTCAGAGTTGAACGACCCTATAGATCAAAAAGAAAGATTTGAGAAGCAGATTGAGTTAAAAAATAAAGGTGAAGAAGAAGTGCATGAAATGGACCAAGATTATGTCACGGCTCTTGAGCACGGTATGCCACCAACAGCAGGCGAGGGCATAGGCATTGATCGTCTAGTCATGCTATTTACAAATTCTCCTTCCATAAGGGAAGTTATTTTCTTTCCACACCTCAGACCCTAATGAAATACGAATTTTTTATAGGACTTAGATACCTTAGTTCCAGGAGAAAGCAGAAGTTTACTTCTATTATTGGAATTATATCGATATTGGGTGTAATTATTGGCGTAATGGCGCTTAATGTCGTTCTTGGTGTTATGGGTGGTTTTGAGGAAGAGCTAAGAGAAAAAATATTGGGTGTCAGCTCTCATCTAGTTGTGCTTAGTTACGACGGTCCGATGAAGGACTATCTTGAAGTTAAAAATGAAACACTGGATTTCCCTGGAGTTATTGGTGCTAGTCCTTTCATTTATGGTCAAGGAATGATCTCAAGCGAAAGAAATGTATCCGGATCTGTAATAAGGGGTATTGACCCTAATACCGCTGGTAAAGTTACTAGTATTGAGCAGGCGATTGGGAATGGGATCTCAAGGAAAAAAGAGTCTGGGGAAAAATTATCAGATGAAGAATTAAGTGTGATTGGTAAAGAAGTCTTAGTAAAACTAAATGCAGAGACTGAATCAGGAAAGCCTCCTGTTTTAATTGGAAAAGAACTTGCCGCAAACCTGGGTGTTATAGAGGGTGATTTAGTCAGCCTGGTATCTCCTTTTGGTAAGCTAGGACCATTTGGTCAAACGGCAAAAGTGAAAAAATATGAAGTCATAGGAATATTTGATTACGGGATGATCGAATATGATTCCTCTATCTCATATGTGAACCTTGATGACGCTATGGATTTCTTTGATATGCAAGGGCAAGTGTCGGGAGTAGAGGTTAAGGTAGCGGATATTTACAATGCAAAAAAAATGGGGATCGAGCTTTCTTCTATTCTTGGTTTCCCTTATTACACAAGAAACTGGGAAGAAGTAAATATCAGGTTATTTAAAGCGCTTCGTTTAGAAAGGATCGCAGTGGCAATAATTCTGGGTTTGATAATTCTTGTGGCTGCGCTTAATATTGTAAGTACGCTGACTATGGTAGTTATGGAAAAAGGTAAAGATATTGCCATTTTACGTGCTATGGGAGCGACCAGAAGCGGTATTCTTAAAATATTTATGACAGAGGGAATGATCATTGGGGTTGTCGGAACTTTACTTGGGACCGCGCTTGGTTATGGGATTTGCTACATGTTAAAAACCAGCGATATGGTACGTAGACTAATTCCATTTGATAATAATGTCTATCCTATTTCCGACTTTCCAGTTAAAATTGAACCGTTTTATTTTGTAACCGTTGCAGTATTAAGCATACTCATATGTTTTGCTGCAACTTTGTATCCATCGTTTCAAGCGTCTCGAAAAGATCCTATAGAGGCACTGAGGTACGAGTAACATATGTCTATCGAGATAAAGGGATTATGGAAAGTGTTTCAAACAGTTGGTGGTAAAGTAGAGGCCTTGAAGGGGATTGATTTGAGTATTGCAAATGGAGATACACTTGCTGTTGTAGGAGTTTCGGGGTCCGGCAAAAGCACGCTTTTGCATATACTAGGCACTCTTGAGCATCCTTCAGACGGCGAAGTTTCCTTTAGCGGTAATAATATTTTCAGTCAAAATGACGGAGAAATCGCAGCTTTTAGAAACAGTGAAATTGGGTTTGTTTTTCAATTCCATTATCTTCTTCCCGAGTTTAACGCTCTAGAAAATGTTATGATGCCTTGTTTGATAAAAGGCATAGATATGAATCAAGCAACGGAAATGGCAGAGGACATTCTCGGCAAAGTAGGATTACAACATAGACTTGATCACCGCCCGGGTGAATTATCCGGTGGGGAGCAACAAAGAGTTGCTATAGCTAGAGCAGTTGTACTAAAACCTAAGGTATTATTGGCTGATGAACCTACGGGTAATTTAGACCGAGATACCGGAGAATCAATTCTTGATTTATTGTTGATGCTCAATGGTGATTATGGCATAACGTCTCTCTTGGTCACACATAATATGGAGATAGCGAACCGTCTTAACAGGAGAATCAGGCTTGCTGATGGGAAAATTGTCGATGCGAATTAATAAACGAAATGTTACAGCTGTAATATCATTAAGTGCTTTAGTGTTGTTGCTGACGCTTTGTCTTTATCCCATACTGGGTCAAGCCACTGGGGTTGAGAGAATAACGATCAAAGATGCTTTGAGCTGGGAAGTTGCTCAGGGGACTCCTTCTACTGATTCTCAAGAAAATACCCAGGTTGAGGAAGAAGGAGACTTAGACTCTAAAAACAATACAATCCTTCAGATTAAGATTGAAGGCAATAGGAGAATTGAGACAGGGCTTATAGAGATTAGTGTTACCTCTAAAGTAGGCAGCACTCTTTCAACTGCTTCAGTTAGAGAAGATGTAAAGAAGATATATGCCATAGGGTCTTTTGAAGATGTTACTGCCGAAATTGATCGAACGGAAAATGGAATTATCCTTGTTTATAAAGTTAAAGAAAAGCCCATCATAGCAGATCTTCGAATAACTGGGAATAAAGATGTAAAGAGTGACGATATTCTTGAAGTTATTACTGTAAGAGAAGGAAAAATTATAGATCTAAATAATATTAAAAAAAGCCAAGAAGTTATTGGCGAGCTATATTCTGAAAAGGGGCTAGTAGGCACTGTCGTAGATTATGAGATTGAGCCTGAAGGGGATGGTACTGTAAGTGTTACCTTTGATATTCAGGAAGGAAAAAAGGCTTACATCAAAAAAGTTATTTTTGTTGGCAATGAAAAATTAAAAACAAAGATTGTCAAACAAGGCCTATATTCAAAACCCAAAGGTATTTTCTCTTTTATCTCAAAAAAGGGTTTATACAACCTTCGTGAGGTACAAAACGATTCCGAAAGAATAAGAACTACCTATATCGATAATGGATTCCTTGATGTAAAGGTCGGTAAACCGGAAATAGATTTTAGCGAAGAAAAAAAGGGTTATATCATTACTTTTAAGGTTAGCGAAGGAGACCAATTCACTGTTAATGAGCTTTCGTTTGATGGGGATCTAATTGTTCCTGTCGAGGAACTACAAGAAATTTTGAGACTAAAAAGCGGAGAAGTTTTCAGGGGCAGTCTCCTGGCCCGTGACATTACTGGTTTAACAACATTCTACGGCAATAAGGGCTATGCATTTGCGAATGCAGAGCCTGCTTTTGCTTTGAACCGTGAGGCGCTAACTGTTGATATTAGATTTAGTTTAGAAAAGGGCCCAGAGGTATATATAAGAGAAATAAATATTGTTGGTAACACTCGAACTAGAGACAAGGTTATAAGAAGAGAGATTCCAATACAGGAAGATCGGCTCTATAATGCAAGTGAAGTTCAAGCTGTTAGGCCTAGAGTAAGAAGACTTGGTTTTTTTGAGGAGAACGTAGAAGTAGTTTCGCAGCGTGTTCCTGGACAAGAGGATAAGTTGGATCTTGAAGTTAGAGTGGAAGAAAAATCCACAGGATTTTTTAGCTTGGCCGGAGGTTTTAGTTCCATTGAAACATTTATATTTGCCGGTCAGATTCAAGAATCAAATCTTTTTGGCTATGGAAAAAGAGCCTCTCTGAATGCTCAAATTGGCGGAGTTACTCAGTTGTTCTTCTTGAATTATACAGATCCTAATCTTCTAGATACAGACTGGACCTTAGATGCTGTAATCTTCAGGACGGACAGAACATTTAGAGATTTTGATCGAAGCTCATTGGGGGCAAGTCTTACTATTGGAAGAAGAATCTGGAGATGGTTGGTAGCTGATATGACCTATAGGATAGAAAATGTTAAAATAGGTGATATCGATAATAATGCCAAGTTGATTTTAACTAATTCAAATAGAACAATAAGCAGTTTAGGTGTTGGTTTTAAATGGGATTCGAGAAATAACCTCTTAGATCCAAGTAAGGGTAATTTAACCCAGACCAATTTAAGTTTTGCAGGCGGACCTTTTGGTGGAAATACTGATTTTATTAAATATGCTATATCCTCGCGTCAGTGGTTTCGTTTATGGTTCAATACAGTCTTTACTGTTAGGGCAAGATACGGAATAATTAATTTTAGCAATAACGGGAATGATCTGGTCGTTGGAGAAAGATTCTTTCTCGGAGGCCCAAATTCTTTAAGAGGCTTTGGTTTCAGACGAGTTGGACCACGTGTGCCAACTGAAAATGGAAATTTTGTAATTATTGGCGGTGTACAAGAGCTCTTGTTCTCGGCTGATTATGTTTTTCCGCTGATTCCTTCGGCTGGGTTAAGGGGAGTAATCTTTTTCGATATGGGTAATGCCTTTAATGACGGTGAAGATCTGACAATAAATCCATCAGATCTCAGGACAGATGTTGGGTTTGGATTTAGGTGGATATCACCACTGGGGCCTTTGAGGCTAGAAATTGGTATACCTGTAGGAAGCAAATTGCCTGATGAAAATTCATACGAAATTCAATTTACTGTAGGAACTTTATTTTAAAATACAAGGAGGTAAAAAAATGAGATTATTTTTGGTAGTTTTGTGTTCAATAATATTCATGTCTAGTTTAGCTTACGCCCAAGGTTCTAAAATTGGAGTTGTAGATTTTAGGCGCGTAGTAACTGGTTCAGCGAAAGGTAAGGCTACATATGCAGCTGTTGAGTCTCAGTTCGGCCCAAGAAGTAAAACTATTGAAGCCAAGAGAAAACAGTTAGAAGCAATGGAGCAAGATTTTATCAAGAACGCCGCAGTTATGAATGAAGCATCAAGGCAACAGAAGGCTGAACAGATTGATAAAATGAAGAAAGATCTGACAAGATCTGCGGAAGATTTTCAATACGAGCTTAAAAAGAAAGACTATGAGCTCACTCAAAAGATATTGGGTGACATTGAGGGTATTGTTAGATCAATCGGTCAGTCCGGTGGGTATACTATGATCGTCGATAGTACGGTACTAATGTATGCTAGCCCATCATCGGATTTAACAGATCAAGTTATTAAGGCATACGACGCTAAATAATTTATATTAGCTGTAATATAGGGAGTTCTTGGTATTCTGATGAATAAAGAAGAAATAAAGACTTACATTCCTCATAGAGAGCCATTTCTCTTTGTTGATGAAGTGCTTGAGTTTGAGCCATATAAAAGAATATTGGCGGTTAAGACCTTTCCAGCCACAGAAGAGTTCTTTAAAGGCCATTTTCCTGGTCATCCGGTTGTCCCGGGGGTTATATTAACTGAAGCTCTAGCTCAAGCAGCAGCAGTTCTTTTAGGCGCTTCTGTAGCAAAAAATGAGAATGCTGAAGATATAGTAGGTTGCTATTTGATGGGTCTTGATAAGGTTAAATTTAGGAAGGTGGTTAATCCCGATGATGAGATTAAACTAGAGGTTGATGTACTTAAACTCCGATCTAAGATTGTTACCTTTAAGGCTAGTGCATATGTGGATGAATCGAAAGCTGCTGAAGCTGAATTCATGGCCACATTCTATTAATTGTCATATAATCATATGGTATAGTTGACAATAGTAAAGAAACTGTGTTAAAGTATCTGGTTTTATAATCGCGGGCGAGTTCTACCTAACTTTATTTTTATGGAGAACCTTTAAAATTTTTGTAGAAATATTGTATTTTGGGCTAAGGACAGCTGGCGTAGCTCAGTGGAAGAGCAGCTGATTTGTAATCAGCAGGTCGGGGGTTCAAATCCCTTCGCCAGCTCCATTTAAATCATGTATAAACTAGAAATTATAAAAGATATTTGTTTAGGGGGGGAGGTGGCTGAGTGGTCAAAAGCAGCAGACTGTAAATCTGCCGGTGTAAGCCTACGTAGGTTCGAATCCTGCCCTCCCCATAGTTTTTTGGATGAATTAGCATGTGTAGGATCTTTAAAGCGGGAGTAGCTCAGTTGGCTAGAGCATCAGCCTTCCAAGCTGAGGGTCGCGG
>JBBDIN010000009.1:0-9101 GCA_040880385.1 Thermodesulfobacteriota bacterium
ATCTGTATGGCATCCGGAGCCCAAAGGGAAAATGCAGTTACCGGGCCAGCCGACCAATGCCGGCATGAATCACAGTGGCAATATCCCATGGCAACAGATTTGCCGCTCACTGTAAATTCTACCGCTCCACAAAAGCAGCTTCCTGAATAAGTTTTTTCCTCGCTCATTATTGTTCTCCTAGTTTGTTTTTGATTGGTGCACTCAGATTTTTTCTCTTTAAAATATATTATCAATATTAATATAGCATTAAGACTGTGAATTTTCAGATTTGTTTGAATCTGAATTCTCCAGTAACTTTCAACGTGTATGAGTTCCGCAACTAAAGACACTTCTAACAAACTAAAAGAGCTTGCACTTTTGTTTTTCAGACTAGGAGTAACTGCATTCGGAGGCCCCCCTGCTCATATAGCAATGATGCACGATGAAGTAGTTACGCGCAGAAAATGGCTTGAGGAGCAGGAGTTCTTAGACTTGATGGGCGCTACCAATCTAATCCCAGGGCCCAACTCAACCCAGATGGCCCTTCATATGGGCTACAGCCGCGCGCGCTGGCGGGGCATGATAGTCTCGGGATCGTGTTTCATCTTGCCCTCGGCGTTTCTTGTCCTCCTTCTCACATGGCTTTACGTGCAATACGGCACTACAACTTACGCTGAGACTCTTTTTTACGGCATTAAACCCGTAATTATAGCAATAGTCCTCCAGGCTCTATACATGTTAGGGCGAAAAGCAGTGAAGGATGTGCTCACTTCACTTGTCGCTGTAGGAGTAGTGGCCGGTTATTTCTATGGCATAAACGAAATACTTTTCATCTTCCTGGGTGGGCTAGTAGTAATGCTGTTGAGAAATTATAAAAGTATCGCCAGCTCCAGAATGTTTAGTTTCGTAGCGCCTATATTAGGAGTTAATTTAGTAGCTTTACAGGCGAAAGAAGTTGCTTTATCAACATTGTTTTTGACCTTCTTTAAAATTGGGGCTGTGCTCTACGGTAGCGGTTATGTGCTGCTAGCTTTTTTAGAGGCAGATTTTGTGAATGCGCTAGGGTGGATAACTACTCAACAGTTAATCGACGTTGTAGCAATAGGTCAGGTGACCCCGGGGCCGCTGCTTACTACAGCCACATCTATCGGATATTTAGTCGCCGGCTTTAAAGGTGCAGTGCTTGCTACTGTAGCAATATTTCTTCCCTCTTTTATATTTGTGCCGTTTGTAAATTCTGTAGTGCCGAAGCTAAGAAACTCCCCACTTGCCGGAGCCGCGCTTGACGGAGTAAACGCTGCTTCACTTGGGCTGATGGGGGCTGTAACAATTCAGCTTGCGAGGGTATCTTTGATCGACCCGCTTACTATTATTATCGCTGTTCTTTGTGCGGCAGCTTTATTCTTCCTCCGCATCAACTCGACCTGGCTTATCGCAGGCGGGGGTATCATAGGAATACTGAGCGGCATGATTTAGGCAGTCTTCGTATAGATAAATCAGTAGCACAAACTCAAAATATGCTGGTTATAATATATAAGAAGTAATTCCTATGGAGGGTATGAAATGAGAAGAACTAGTTTATTAGCATTACTACTACTTGTGATAGTTTCGTTTGGAGTCGCAGGCGGATGTAACAATAATAACGGTAACAATAATGGCGGAGGAGTTGGATCTCCGGGTCCCGATGGATTTAATCTAGAGCTGGCGATAGAGCTTGGTGAGCTTGCGCTGGTTGCATACGAGCAGAGGATTCAGTGTATAAATGATGGTAAGGGCGCAATCACTGTGCCGTCACCTTATAAACTTGAAGAGGTTGTTTTTCAAGGCGTCTCTAGTTTCTTCAACAGCACATGTAAAGATGATAGCGGAGTGATTCCGTTAGCTTTTGTTGCGACTAAGGACGACAGCATATATGTTTCGTTCAGGGGCACTGCTAATTTCACTGACGCTATATCAGATATAGCAGCGATTCAGGTTCAATATAATTTTGTGCCCACTACCGGGCAAGTCTCGGGAGGTTTCCAAGGAGCATATACAGGAACCGATACTTTCCCAATCGAAAGCGCAATCTTATCTAAAGTAGATGAGCTTGCTATGACTGGCAGTTTCAAAAATCTCTATATCACGGGTCATAGCCTAGGAGCAGCGCTTGCGTTTCTAGCTTTCCCTGATTTCTCCCAGAATGTCTCAAATATTGATAATGTAGTAATGTATAACTTCGCAGGACCTGCTGCAGGTGACAGCGCCTGGGTGACGACCTACGAAGGTGAGTATGCTACAAACCGTATTAGCTTCCGTATTGTAAACAAGAACGACCTTGTTCCAATGCTTCCTCCTCTCGGACTTGATTGTCCTGCTTTCTCATATTTTCATGTAGACAACGAGTTTGAGGTAGATTTTGGAGTAGCACTTCCACCATTGCCAGATTTTGAGGCTGACAATTGTAGTCTTATTTCTATCGGAGCTCAGCTTGTTACATATGGTATTAATAATCAAAGTGATATTTTAGAAGACCACAGCATGTGTACATATTTTTCAACATTATGCAGCATGGGTTCAAGCCCTGGTACATGCTCTCAAAGGGCAATTGGTTGTGATGACGGCAACGATAACCCGTAAGATCGGAATGACTTGGGCACTATAAAAATTGTAGGTTAAATGGAGGGTATAAAATGAGACAGACTAGTCTGCTTCTATTAGTTCTACTTGTAGTGATTTCTTTTGGAGTTGTGGGCGGGTGTAACAATAATAGTGGAAACGGCGGCGGAGTAGGGGAACCAGCACCCGGACCTAACGAGCCGCAATACGATCTTGAGCTTGCAATTGAGCTTATGGAGTTGTCATTAGTGGCTTATAATCAGAGGACTCAGTGTATTAGTGGTGGAAAGGGCGCAATCACAGTGCCTTCGCCATATACACTTGAGGAAGTTATATATAGATCGGTAATCACCGGTATGGCGTGCATGGATGATGACACTGTTGTTCCCTTCGCATTTATAGCAACGTTGGACGATAATATCTATGTTGTGTTTAGAGGGACTGAAACTTTCTCTGATGAAATTAGTGATATCGCGGCGTTTCAAATTCCTTATAACTTCGTTCCCAACGGCGGTAAAGTTTCACTTGGATTTTTAAGTGCATATCAAGGTGATAACACAAACCCTGTTCAGAGCGCTATTTTGAGTAAACTCGATCAGCTCACTATGACAGGGAATTATAGCAACCTTTATATTACAGGGCACAGCCTTGGGGGTGCAGTTGCATTCCTGGCTTTCCCGGATTTCTCGCAGAACGTAGGGATGATAGATAGCGTTACAATGTATAACTTTGCAGGCCCTGCAGTAGGGGACAGTCAGTTTGTAAGTACTTATGAAGCAACAGAGTCATTAAACAGAGTAAGTTTCCGAGTTGTGAATACAAACGATCTTGTACCGATGCTCCCACCCCTTGGGCTTAATTGTACAAATTTTTCCTACGAGCACGTAGACGGAGAGGAGAAGATCTTTTTCGGAACGGTACTTCCAGCGCTTCCCGATTTTGCGGGAGATAATTGCGATCTCGTTACAATAGCCGCGCAGCTAGTTGTTTACGGACTTATTAATAAGGATGAGATCGGAGAGAATCACAGTCATTGTACGTATTTTTCAACCTTATGCAGCATGGGTTCAAGCCCTGGTACATGCTCTCAAAGGGCAATTGGGTGCACTCCCTAAAAATTTTAACAATGTAATTCTGGAATTTATTATAGTAAAAATCAGAACTCTAACTATAGGCTGGAAATGGCTGAGCTAGATAATATTAGCGTTGATGTTGTAGTTATAGGTGCTGGCATTGGAGGCTTAGCAGCAGCGCGCGAGTTAACCGCAAAAGGACTCGATGTGGTAGTTTTGGAAGCCAGGGACCGTGTTGGGGGCCGTTTGCTGTCTATCTCCCCAAGTGGCATAGACCTGGGCGCTACGTGGTTTTGGCCTACAGAGCCCAGGATCACAAAACTTGTTTCAGATCTCGGACTTGAGACATTCCCACAGTACCTTTCAGGGGACGCGGTGTATGAGACTGTAAGAGGAGTCGAGCGCACTCAGGGCAACCCGATTGATGTTTATTCGAGTAGATTTACACACGGTGCTCAGTCTTTAGCTCAAGCCCTTGCCGATGAGCTGCCAAGTGGTGTAATCAGATTTGATGAGCCTGTGACCAGCATTCGGGCATCAAGCGATAATATCGAGGCGCACACGCAAAATGGCGTCTTCTCTGCTCAGCATATCGTACTTGCCGTACCGCCCGCTCTAGCTGTTTCTTCTATTAGATTTAATCCAACTCTATCTGAGAAGTTATATGAGGTAGCTAAAATTACCCCTGTGTGGATGGGCGCTATTACTAAAGTAGTAGCGGTCTATTCAGAACCGTTTTGGCGTGAGGAGGGGCTTGCGGGGTCAGCCATCAGCTATGTCGGCCCCATGAGAGAAGTGCATGACATGAGTGGGCCAGACGGCAACCCTGCTGCGCTATTTGCTTTTGCGCCTACTATGACTATTCGCCAGCCTACTGTATCCGCTGAGGAGGTGCTTAGACAGTTGATGTTTTTATTTGGAGATAAAGCTGGCCACCCTGAAAAATTATTGATCCACGATTGGAGGCACGAGCGCTTCACCTCTCCACCCGCTGTTGTGCGTCTCATTGCTTATCACACTTTCGGTCATTCCATTTATGCAGAGCCTCAAATGAACGGTCGTCTCCATTGGGCATCCACAGAAACTGCCCAGGAAAATCCAGGGCATATTGAAGGAGCGCTTGCAGCAGCAGAGCGAGCGGCAAATACAATCATCAGAACGGCGTCAGATGAAACTCTATTGAAAAAACAGCAGGTGTGATCGAATAACTAATCCTAAGAACCTCGATCATAAGAAAGTAAGATGAATATTAATTGCTAATATATATGCAATATTCTTTTAAAATAAAAAGGGAGCCGAGTGGCTCCCTTTTCTTTAATAATAAGTTTTATTTTCTGATTAAACTCTAACGAATCTTCTGACTGCTACAAAAAGGATTGGAGCAAAGAGAAGAATCAACGGTAGAACTGTTGTAGTTGCAGAACCTGCGGCTGCAATAGAACAACTACTGCTGTTGCTGCCTTTCTTTTCTTTAAAAGCAATATACACAGGTCCATCAAGACTACCGCCTCCGGATGGAACGAATACGCCGAGAAATGAACCGTCAAACCTTGAATACTGTAAGATCTCATCCGTCTCGAAACTGCAAACGAACATGTTCGCTCCAGCATCAAAGCCAAAGTCAATACAAGTTGGATCGTCAAGACCACCTGATCCCGCACTCACAAATACACCCTGGAAGCTACCGTCACTAGCACTATAGCTCAGTATCTCATCAGTGTTGAAGCTCGCTACAAAAAGAGTACCGGGGATGAAGAATATTGCTGTAGGGCCATCTAAGCCACCAGAACCGGCTGTGACGAAAGCTCTTACGAAATCACCGGTATTACCATCGTACTCAAGGACTTCAGCTGAACCTCCGCTTGCTACGAATAAGTTGCCGTTAGGCCCAATTCTCATGTCAACTGGTCCTTCAAGGCCACCTGACCCTGATGAAACAAATACATCAATAAAGTCTCCAGTATCTCGATCATATCTGAGAACTTCGTCCGTTAATAAACTCGCTACCAAGAGAGTTCTGTTTGGTCCAAATGAAAGAGCTGTCGGACAGTCAAGTCCACCTGATCCTGAAGGAATAATTACACTAATCAAACCCCCAAAACCGCCCTGATAATAGAGAACAGAACTATTGTCGCAGCTACCGACAAATACGTTTTCGTTCTCGTCAAACAGAAGCCCTTCAGGAACGTCAAGTGGGGCTCCTTCGGCAAAGACTCTAAAGAACTCGCCGTCGTCAGGCTCAAATTCGAGCACTCTATTGTTATTTTGACTACTAATGAAAGCACCTGATGCGCTTGCAATAGTTGTCCAGCTAAATGCTGTAACTAGAGCTAAAACAGCTACTATAAAAACCTTCGTTGAAATAAAAAAGGTACGGTTAATCATCCTTACACCTCCAATAAAGTTTTTATACTCTGATAAAAACCCCCTTCTTACTACACCATTACTTTATCCTTAGCTAATGCCCAAAACATTGTATACCCCTATTATAACAGTTGTATATTAATGAATTATTAATAGAAAATACGCCATCTATTCCCATTTTACATTATATAACATCCTATATCTACTAAAATATTAAGTTAAGAGTGATTTCTTAATACGTGATTTAATTGTTAGATTTGGCTATTAACTTTTGGGAACGTAATTCTCTCTTAGTACTGATTCAGTGAAGCCCGCTTTCAATATGTTTTTATATGAATGTTGAGGGTCTCCGTCTACGGCTTCTCCGGTTTCTGTGAACATGCGCTTACATCCAAGCTCAATTGCTTTTTGTATTCGGGCTGACATTATCGCTGCCTGGCTTCCCATTTTTCTAAAATTCGGATCGGTAGCTCCCCATTCCATCCATGCGCTCCCGCCGGGGACATACATTGCTCCCGCTCCCGCGGGCGTGTCACCGGAGTAGCTTAAAAAAATATGCCATCCCGGGTCATCAGCAAGACCTGCGAGCATGGGAGCTGAATTCTCAGTCATGCCGAAGGCGTTTGCTACTATCCTTCCAAAGTGAAGCGCTTGTTCTGCCGTTGAAGCTTCTGTTATCGTAAGCTCCGTTAGAACTTCGAGGGGAGGGGAGTTGTCACGTTTAAATTTCATCCAGCCTCGTGATTTTTGAAGTCCTTCTTTCTCTAGCATCTCCGGTACATTATCGGCCATCTCATTGGGGTAGACGTGAAGGAAGAATTTGTTGATATCCAGATCACGGTAGAACTTTGTGATGTTGCTCAGTGTCTCTTGTGTAATCTTGAATAAAGTCCCGAGCCCGAGCGTTCGGTTGATTACGACGCTTGGGTCCTTTGTTGAGGCTGCCGCAACCGCGTCGCCTACCTCAAGCATATAAAGTCCAAGATCTTGTGCGGTCTCAAGCGGGCAATGCTTATGCAGGCTGATTAGGGCCTCTCTTTCTATTTCTTCTGAAATGAGTTTTGTTTTGTTCATACTATATATTATTACTGTCTATTCGTATTTATATCAATTATTATGGTCTATGGTGAATCCAATTTTTTTTGGCCCTATCTAATGTATAAACCAGCTATAGGAGAGTTTTATGAAAAAAATCGCAATTTCTTTATTATTCATTTTATCTCTTCTTCCGATCGGATCATTGCTAGCAGAAGACGCTGATCCATCAGGGGAAGTTCAGAAAGTGGAGATTATTGTAGACAGCTACTCTTTTAAACCAGATACCATTACAGTAGAAGCTGGGAAGCCGGTTGAGATTACTCTTAGGAGCGTGGCTTCGGTCACTCCTCATGACTTCACGATAGATGATCCTGAGTCTGGATTTTCAATCACCCAAGATGTTAAGGGTGGGCGTGACGCAACTTTTACTTTTACCCCGGAAAATACCGGCACCTATAGATTCTACTGTAGCAAAAAAGGTTTGTTTGGCGGATCTCATGAGGAAAAGGGGATGGTTGGTACTATAGTAGTAAATTGATTTTGCAAAAGGAGACTCTGGGATTATTTCGATTACCCCGGCACTGAATGTCTATAGTATGCAAATAAATCTGTTTCTTTTAGTTTATAATCTAAGAGATGAAGAGAGGAGGATTGTGTGTCTGAGAGCACTATAGTAAAAGACCTGATGCTTTATCCGGTTTCTCCCTCAATACTTTATTATGTTGAGCTTCCAGGGACCAAGTGCAAGATTATCAAAAACAATGGCGACATGCTCTACTGCGCAAAATATCCGATGCTTAAGGGACTGTTCAGAAAAGACGTCGATGAAACTAAGAAATACGGAAGAATAATCTGCGATAAAGTGGCGGAGAAACTGGACAACTTCGGCTTTTTCACCTCCGATGAGCGCCCTGAATATGGAATATCGTACGGAATATCAGAAAAAGAATAAGCGTATATGTTCGAGCTAATTGGGGCTAAAGAAGGCGAGCACTTAGTTGCTATGTTCGCATATCCACAAAGGGAGGCACTTGAGTCAAAAATCTTTTTTGAAAAACTGCTTAGAAAAACTTACTTCTCCTACATTCTAAATGAGAAAACTTTCAATATGTTTTTTGGTGCTCCATGACTTTATTCTTCTTGGGTTACGGGGCCAAATCTTAACTGATTGGAAGTTTATTATTCAGCTGGAATACAAGATGAGCCGCAGAATTCTATATTTGGGAGAATACGCAAACTTTAAGTATAATATTCAGACTTTCTTAAGCGGTGAACCAGAGTCTATAGATGTTTAAATCACAAATATTCAGAGCTGTTGTAGAGAATTTTATTGTTGCAGTAATTGCTTACATTCTTGGTTATTACTTCACAGCCATGTTCCATTGGGGGACTGCTGAAATTGGCGGGTTGTGGGCCGTTATTTCGGGTGTCTTTGTTATGTCTGATCGAGAGTCGCTGACCGCCAAGACAGCCAGGATGAGGATAAGGGCTTCTTTCATAGGATGTTTTGTAAGTGGTGTTTATCTTTATTTCTTTCCGTTTGAAGTTGTCGGTTTTGCTGTATGTATAGCAATTGGTGTTTTCCTATGCCATATCTTTCGAATTCCCGACCATATTAAAACTACGAGTATAACTATAGCGGTTGTGATGATAGTCTCGGTGATCGTTACTGATATTGGTCCCGTAGAGAATGCTACGCTCAGGTTTGCGGAGTCGGTTATTGGATATCTGACTGCTTTAGCCGTAGCAATAGCAGGTGTATATATCTTCAGATTGAAAAAGACTGAAAACAAATAACTCTAAAAAGTATTTCAAAGTCCAAATATAAGAAAGGGAGCCTCTTTTTTTGGAAGGGCTCCCTTTTGTTTTTATCTATTTTAGATTTAATAGCCTGTTGGCTATTTATATTGTGAGTGTTTGTTCCGACTCACTTGTTGTTTTAAGCGCTATATCTAGCACTACTACGATATGAAAAGCGCCTTGTAAGGTGGAGTGTCACTTGTTTTCATTATTGTTACCTCCTAATTAATATTATAGGGAATTTGGGGG
>JBBDIN010000010.1:0-9088 GCA_040880385.1 Thermodesulfobacteriota bacterium
CTAAAACGTTATTTGGGTATCCCCTAAATAGAGGTCGTATATCTTTGAAGCATGATAAACCAAAGGTGTTTTCCTTACTGCTATCCATGCTGAATTTTAAAAACTCTCTACTCGCACCAACAACCAAATCACTTAATTGTAGCAAACAATTTTCATTCATTGAGGAAAATAGAGGAGAATCTGAAAACCCTAAATTTATTAGTGGCCCAGAAAGAAAGTGAGAACCACTATAATATGCGGTATGATACTCCTCTTCAAACGGTGTTTTTAAATTTTTATCAGGCCAATCAAGTACTACTTCTGCATTTTCATGCTTTTTGTCTTTTACATGCAAAGCAAATCTCATTAAGCCATTTGTAAAGGTCATTGATGTAAGATCATTCTTAGTATCCTTTAATGATTTACGTTTTCTACCATAACATAATAGTGCCGACACAATGATTGTAACATCATATTTTTTCAAAATTTTAAGTAGGGAGGCACGACACTCATTACTCGATTCTAACAATCGATCATATAAATCCATTAATCCTCTACCCTCAAAATATTTTTTTAGGTCACGTATATTCCATTTTATAGGATAATCAGAGCAGCTATGATAATTACTTTTTATCAGTCTCACTTCATTATTAATAGCAGGTTCATCTTTAGTATTTATTACAATGCCACCTATAACCAAAATATCTGGTATTTCGGCTTCCCACTTACTATTAAGTTCAGAGTTGTCTGCAAACCAACGAAGCATATTTAAAGCTTATAATAAGCATTGTTGTGTCGAGTATCAAGCCAGGAGTAATCATTAAATCTATAAAAGTTCATCCCATTCTGTAGTATATCTAGGAGAGACTCTACTTCTTCTCATACTCCAAGGTCTGGCAAACCCCGAAGAGCGGAGCTTATCTGAATTATATCATTTACCCATAATCTCTAGACTAGAAGCTTAGCCCAATTTCTCACAACTGGTTTTTATTCTTATAAGTAATTTATGGGCTATGATCTGGTTGAGTAGACGTTATTTATCTATTTTATTCTTTAGGTATGTCTTATTGATCTACATTTCCTACATCTCCTACACACTAAACTTGAATAATGTAGATAGTGTAGCAAATGTAGCAAAATAAGAGATAGGTAAGGTTCAATCAAACAAAATGCATTTATTCCCTGACAGTAGTGATTCATAATAGGTTCGCTTTCTTAAAAAGCTATTTTAAGAAAACAAAAGTAATAGGACATATAGATAATATAATACTGTAGATGTTAAACCAATTGTGTTGCATGTTTTATTGAGTCTTACAACAAATACAGCAACCTCTATCTATTTCAAGCTTTAACTTCCTCAGCTTCCAATTTCTTTCCATAAGAAGGGTATTCATAGTTTGTTTTTAATATCATTTCGACAAATTTAATAAGCTCCTCAGCATCCTCACGCTTAAGAATTTGAATTTTGTGATTAGCGTCATTACCAAGTGTTCGAATTTTATCAACCCAAGGTTTCGAACTTTTTGTAACATATCCATTATCTGCCAAATATTCTACATATTGAACAAAACTTTTGCCCTCTTGATCTCCTTTATCGACAGCAATATTCATCAACATTTTTCTAGAACACATAATAGAAGCGGTAAATGCATTGACTTGTATACAGCTTCGTGCTTCGTCATATAACTTTTTCAAATTTTCATCACTTATATTTTCAACATCACTTCCAAATTTAGCACCAGGCGTGAATTCATCTTCTCTATTGTAGCTAGGCTTAGCACAACTGCTGCAGATACGTATTGTGCCAAAGTTATATGTCCAAACAGCTTGTGCATGTATTGCACTTCTTGCTTTGTAACCTAAGCTTGAGGAATTATATTCTCCACAATACCCACAAATATATGATATTGCTGGAAGAGCTACGTTATTCTCCCAATCAACATCTAAATCATCTTTCGTCGGTATAATAGTCATTTAATTGCACCCCCGTATTTAAACACTAGTCTGTAGCTATTAGTCTAATGGTAACCAGATGTATTCTACACTATACGTAATATAAAAATAATGCGGAAAGTAAATAATCTACTTCAACCATTTCATTCTATGATAATCAAATGTGTAAGCTTTGCAGTGTCTTTCACAAGTAACTTGGTACCATTTTAGAATGTCTTCTTTTACAGGGTACTCGCTTGGAACTTTTACTTCAGCACCGCATCTTTCACATTGTTTCGTAATAAATTTCTTATCCATTTTTATCCTCCATATTTTTTCTACTTCCCTCTTTAATCCATCCTGCAATCATTTCACCAGTAATAAGACCTGCATCATAGAGAATTCTAGTTCGTTCAAAAATATTTAAATTTGCTTCATCTAGTAATGCAATAATCTCTTCTTGATTTGACGCACTCATTTGTTCTAATTTCTTGATTCTCGATTCTATATTTCTCAATTTTAGTTCCTCAACTGTTTAATTTTTGATTGAATATCAGAGACTGGTGGACTATACATATCCTGTTCTGTTTTTCCTTGTTCTTCTAGTTTCTCAATTCGAGACTTTAAGTCTGTCATTTGTAGGACTTTAAGCATACTATTTGATAAAGATGCTAGTGAATTACAAGTAGTAGCATCTAATTGATCTAGCATCAACATATTTATCGCTCTACTAAGAATGATTCGCAGATCGTTAGGATTTTTTATGTTCTTAAAATTTTTTGGTGGCATTATTACATCTCCATAAATTATTTTTTGTATTCTTCTTTTAAAAATAGTTTGGGATTAATTCTAAAGGTAACTTAAGTAGGGACTTATTGATTCTCTTACGGCATTAATCACACTAAGTAAAGCTTGTTGGACATCAATGTTGTTATTCTCTATTTAACTATATAGTATACCATAAAACATTACAAAAGTCAAATTTTCAATAAACTACAAATTTTTCTTGTAAACTAAATCTTCTAACCAAATCGCTTGTTGTTTTTTAATGTTTTTTGACTGTAGGTATCACACACAAAATATCCATTAGTTTATAACTGTTTATTATATGTCATATAATGATTTAAGGTACTTAGCAAGAAAACCGAAGTTTCCTATGCTAAGTTTCACCCTAAATTAATTACAAACTACTTGCTTTGGCGAGGCATCTTGCTCATTATATTTCTTTCCATAGCATTTGAAAGTCTCTGAGGTCTCACCCTCTCTGATTCTTCTCCACTTTCTACACTTTCTACATTTAAGTTCTGTGAGTTAGTTTCGTCTTGAATCAGACCGTATTTGACCTTCAACACATCAAGAAGTTTGGAGTTCGGAAGAACTATCGTGCTCTGATTATCAGGTTTCGTTTTGAAACCAAGGCTTCTTATTGCTCGTGCAATAGCTTTATTTGATAAAGAGCGATGGTCTGAACTTATAATATCAAGGTTGTTCTTGATCGTTGCTATACGTGCCGTCTCTCCTCTTGACCAATACTTATCAATCTCTTTTATTAGGTCCTCCTGAAGTGTCATAGCAGTGTTATACATCGATTCTGGTATATAATCGACAGCAATGAACTCCTTAAGGTCTTTTACAGCATCCTGTCCTAATATATAAGCAACATCTTTAATACACTCGAATACCTGGGCGTCTCTAGAACTAAGCCCAATGTTAAGGTCGTAAGACTCAATGGTCTCATGTTTTTTGAACATTCTCTCAATCCTCTTTTTGAGACTTGCTCCTTCCTCAAATGCCTTTTCTGGAAGCGTATATGGTATATGAGAATTCTTAGATAAAAGTAGTGTAACAATTGTGATGAAACGAGAGTTTAATGCTTCATCCTCAGTTCCTTCTCGAGTTACAATAACCTTTGGACAATACACTTCAAACTCTACGGTCCTAAAGCCTTTATCGTGCTTATCGTCAGCGACCACTCTTGTTACTTTGTACCCTTTCTGAAAACCTGAGAGAAAGAATCCTTTCATAACCTTCTCTCCAATAAGCTCATCAGCTTCATCTAACATAATTGTTCCCTCTTCTTCATCACATTTTCTAAACAAATATGCGTAAGAAGGGTTAATAATGGTAGATGGATTGAAACAAATTGTTTCAATAAGGTCTAGTCTTCGATTCTTTCCTGTCTCAAAATCACCTGTGATATGTAAAATGGGAAAGTTTCTATACTTACTAAATACATGAGTAGCACTTGAGTAAAGTACTAATAGACTTATCTCTCTTTCGTTTGTATCAAGATATGTCTTGATATAGGACTTAATGTCCATGTAAAGCTGTTCGTTATTCTCCATAACGTATTCTCCTTCTAATTTTTTTGGTTGGGAATTAGAACCCGAATTAGTTGTAAGATTGTTTTCAAACATATCTACAACCTCCTTAAGTTTATTTTTTGCTACACTATTAATATAATCATTTATCCTGTACATTAAATTGTACAATCGTTGTACACCCTAAAAAATGACAAATTTATTTACAATTCACTATTCTGAAGAACATATAGAGTTAAAGAGACTGGAAGAAGTAAATCCGGATTGGAATAAAACCCCTTATGGTCTAAAAACAAAGATGTTACGTCTTGCATTTTCAATTGGGGGTATCGAGGTTTTAAACTACAAGAAGTACTTAGATCACCTTTTAAGTCTGTCATCAGAACTCGAATATTTGTCTATTGAAGGCACAAGCGAACAGTATGATAAGATAAATGAAGATATTTATTGGGCTTTGGCTGCACTCTACGAATATTATTCAGAAGTATCAAATGCTAAGAGAAAAACTCAAAGGGCATATGCCCGAATATTTGTAAAGGTTATTGAGCATAAGGAAGAATTTAATTCTTCGGATAATAAAGCTACTAAAGAGGTTGCTGAAGAGTTAGGACACCTTCATTCAACTGTTCGTAACCGATATTATGAGATGAAAAGAAAATTTAAAGATGTTCCATTAGAAGATATCAAAGCAAGCTATAGCTTGTAGTAAATCATACAGAATTTGAATAATAAGAGTTTTCTAACACCACTTACCATCTTTCTCCACACCCCGTCCGCACCTAGTTAGAATGTGCCAATGAAAGTGTCAATGCCAAATCACTTATTTAGCTTTGAAACAGCATTTTTAAGAGCTTCAGGAGTTGGATGAGCATATCGCATAGTCATCTGAATTGTTGAGTGCCCTAAAAGCTTAGAAACGGTTGCTAAGTCTACTCCGGCAAGGACTAATCTAGTAGCAAAAGTATGTCTAAGGTCATGAAATCTAAGATTTTTTATCCCAGCACGTTTACAAGCATTTAAAAATGCAGTTCTAATATCTTTCAAAGGTTTATTATGATAAGTAAATATATGAGAGTATGGGCGGGGGGGGACTTGAACCCCCACGGACGTGAATCCAACGGCTTTTGAGGCCGTCGTGTATGCCAATTTCACCACCCGCCCTTAGATACAAAAAAGAAGAAATCCGAGTAGGGCATATATTATTCTATGAAATATCAAAAGAATCAAGCACATATACATGTGCTATGTTCTATTAGCCTTTATGGAGCTTTTGAGAGAGTCGTAAGCTGTTGACAACATTAGGACTTCATGTATTCTAGCACCTTTATTTAATATTAATAATGCTTGCGAAAAGCGGAGGAATTCAAGAAATGATTGTTGTAATGAAAAGCGGAGCAGACCCCCAAGAGATAGAAAGAGCTAAATCCACTATGATTGAGCTTGGATATACGCCACACTTGATTGAAGGTTTATTAAGAACCGTAATAGGAGCTGTGGGAGATGAGAGGGGAAAACCTGAAGATGTTGAAGCTCTAAGCATACTAAACGGCGTTGAAAAAGTTATACCAATTCTTCCATCTCACAAACTCGCAAGCAGAGAATTTAAACAAGAAAATACTGAAGTTAACATAAGAGGAGCAATTGTGGGAGGCAACAAAATCCCTGTAATTGCAGGCCCCTGCTCTGTAGAAAGTGAAGAGCAGTTAATGGAAGTTGCCCATGCTATTAAAAAAGCTGGCGCAACGATGCTAAGAGGCGGCGCTTATAAGCCGAGATCTTCCCCCTATGCGTTCCAGGGAATGGGCGTTGAGGGATTAAAACTACTGGCACAGGCCAGAGAAGAGACCGGCCTTCCAATCGTAACTGAGATACTAGACCCACATGACCTTGATGCAGTTCTAAAATACGCTGACGTGCTTCAGATTGGCGCGAGAAACTCTCAGAATTACGCACTTTTAAAGGAAGTCGGAAAAGCAAAAAAGCCTGTTCTCCTTAAAAGAGGAATGTCTACAACAATAAAAGAGTTCTTAATGTGCGCGGAGTACGTATTAGCTGAAGGAAACGAAGATGTAATGCTCTGCGAAAGAGGAATCAGAACTTTTGAGACAGCGACTAGAAATACTTTTGATTTAAACGCAATTCCCGTACTTAAAGAGAGAACACACCTTCCTATAGTTGCCGATCCTAGTCACGGCACAGGATACTGGCAGTATGTGACTCCTATGACGCTTGCGTCAATCGCGGCGGGTGCGGATGGAATTATTATTGAAGTTCATAATAACCCTGAGGTAGCTGTTAGTGATGGCGGACAGTCGCTAAAACCTAAAAAGTTCGCTGAACTTATGCAGAGAGCAGCTTTAGTAGCTAAAGCTGTGGGAAGAGACTTTTAAGATTTTTTAAGAACCCTTCTACCTTTTACTTCTATTTGACCACTGGATACTAACTCAAGAGCTTTGGGACAAATCTGATGCTCTACTTTATGGATTTTCTGAAGCAGGGTTTCCTCTGTATCACTGTCTTCAATCTCAACTACTGATTGTAAAATTATAGGCCCGGTATCAACCCCTTCATCTACAAAGTGAACTGTAACGCCGGTATATTTAACACCGTATTCAAGCGCTTGTCTTGCAGAATCAATTCCAGGGAAACAAGGCAATAGAGCGGGATGGATATTAACAATCTTACCTTTATATGCTCTCACAAAAACCGGAGATAAAATTCTCATAAAACCTGCCAGCACAATGAGATCGAGTTTATAAGGCTCCAGTACTTTAATAACTTCGCTGTCGTAGTCCTCTCTACTCTCATAGCCTTTATGATCTATGATTTCTACAGGAATGTTATGCGTTTTAGCGCGCTCTAGTGCATAGGCATCCGATTTGTTGCTGAACACTACGGCTATTTCAATAGTCTGAATCTGAGCATCAATTATTGCCTGAAGATTTGTTCCGCTTCCCGATGCAAATACTGCAACCCGCATTTTGTTCACTTACAGAACCTCTTATGAAGTATTTTGAGAGAACAGAATATTACATAACGTATAATACAAAACAACTTTACTGAATTTGAATTTTTTTTATAAGGAAGGTTCATTAAGAAGGAATAAAAAAAATGAACCAGGCAGCTACCTACTTTCCCACTCCCGTACAGGAGCAGTATCATCGGCCTTGAAGAGCTTAACTTCTGGGTTCGGTATGGGACCAGGTGTGACCTCTTCAGTATAGCCACCCAGATTCGAGATTAAATTTACATTAGTATAAAAGGTTGTCAAGACTTTATTTGAATTTTTTGTATAAAAATGATTTAATTCCTCTCAATGGAAGAACTCATCCGAAATTTTATAAATTCCCTTGATAAAAGACCGACTACAAAGGAAACATACCGTAAATCATTATTGGAATATTCCAAGTGGCTTGGTGACACATCTCCAATAGGACTAACCCATAATGACATACAGCGTTATAAAGATTACATAACTTCAAAGGGGTTATCCACTAGTTCTATTTCCGCTTACTTAACTTCAGTAAGAAGACTATACGACTATTTAGAGGGTTTGGGGAAGATTGCTGTAAACCCTGCAAAAAATGTTAAAGGCGGATCAAGACCCCAAAGACATTCAACCAAGTCAATAACACGTCAGGATGTTAAAAAACTTTTTGAATCAATTGACTCCTCCTCGCCTCTAGGAATTAGGGATTGTGCTATTTTAAACCTAATGGTCAGATGTGGACTGAGTGAAATAGAGATAGTAAGGGCGAATGTTGGAGATATAAAAACTAAAGGCAATCACAAAGTTATATATGTTCAGGGCAAAAACAAAGACAAAAAAGACGAGTATGTAATAGTGCCAACCCCTGTCATAGAAGAACTTGAAATGTATTTGGCTCAAAGGGGAGAGTCAGACGAGAGTGAGCCTCTTTTTTGGGGAGTCGGGAATAGAGCTATAAGAGGCAGAATATCTACTAGAGCTATTAGGGCTCGCGTTAGCCACTATTTTGAGAAGCTTGGATTAAGGGGTAAAGGTATAACCCCATACAGCCTAAGGCACACAGCGGCAATGCTTGCGATTGAATCAGGAGCAACAGTGTCGGAAGTGATGCAGATGTTGAGGGTAAAAACTGTTAGCACGGCTCTTGTATATTTTGAAGAAGCGGAAGAACTCAAGAAAGGTAAAAATAGTAAAATTAGGACTTAATACGAGTCAAGCGAAAATTAAACAATAAACATTTAGTCGCTAAGTTTTTTCAACATAGCTTTTAATTGGATAAACCCTTGCAGCGCGTTTTAATTTCTTAATAGCTTTTACTTCAATTTGTCTAATTCTCTCACGTGTTACCTGAAATTGATGGCCAACTTCTTCTAGTGTGTGCTCTTTTTCTTCGTCTATGCCAAACCTTAATCTAACTATACTTTCCTCTCTGGTATTTAGAACTGAAGATAATGCGTTATTTATAATTTCTTTAAGCTCGTTCATTTCAAGAATGTTTACAGGAGAGCTCGTACTTGGATCCTCTATCAAATCTACCAGCTTGCTATCTTCCTCATCACCTATAGGGGTCTCTAAGGAAATAGGGTCTTTAGATATTTTCAAGACTCTAGCCACCTTATCAGTAGACATCCCAACTCTGATGGCTATCTCGTCAGGCGTCGGTTCACGTCCAAATTCCTGCACCAAATGTCTGGATGTCCTGATAATGCGATTAATAGTTTCAGTCATATGAACAGGGATTCTTATAATTCGGGACTGATCGGCTAGTGACCGGGTTATAGCTTGTCTTATCCACCAGGTAGCATAAGTTGAGAATTTATATCCACGTCGATATTCAAACTTATCAACGGCTTTCATTAAACCGATA
>JBBDIN010000011.1:0-8969 GCA_040880385.1 Thermodesulfobacteriota bacterium
TGGAGCTTCTTCTCCATTACAGATATGGGATTACATAAAAGGTAAATTAGTTTCAGTATCTAAATAGTATTGGTCCGTGTTTCCTATTGCTGTTTTTACCTCAAGCGCATATGCCCAGCGGCCCTCAACTTCTTCAACTCCAAGATATTTTATCTGGTGGCCTTTTTCTTTATGATTGATAAGCGAGCCGTCAAAATCACAGGTGTCTATCATTTCTTTTGCTCTTTTTCCCTCAAGGACTGTTGGTCCCGATCTTGTTCCGGGGTCCATCTGCCACGGTATTTTGCCGTCATAGGCTTCTATGAAGTAAAGGCGTCCTACCTGGAAATCAACCCTGCACAGATCGGGGCGTTTGTAGAGCGCTGCGGTTTTAAATGTAGCGTTTTTTGTATACATGCTGCCGGTAAATTTAAGAGTCTTCAGTGACTGCCACGCTTTCTCGCCGCCAATTGTCTGATAGTATCTATCAAGTATTTCCTTTAGAGTTATTTTTGAGCTGGGTTTTGTTTTATTCTGAGTAGTTTCTTTCTGCGTAGCTTCAGCATTAGCCGGGCTGTCACTTGTGGTATCGGCTAAAGCGCTTGAGTACTGAAGGTTAAGCATAATTAGTAAGGCCGGCAATATTATAGTAAGTGTTTTCTGCATTGATAAGCTCCAGGTTAAATATACATTTATGAATAATTAGATTAAAGGATAAAAAGGGAATTACAACATGGATATGTTTCTAAACTCGTTGTATTAATTGGTCTCTGCCTGCTATAAAAGGACTTGTATATGAGTTGAGTCAAAATAAAATTCTAGTCTTTTGGTTCTATCTCTTCTTTCTTCTGCATATTGATGATCTTATCCTTGGGAAATTCAAAGATGTTGGGATCTATCTTGGTGTTAAAAGCAAATTTGCTGATTTCCACTGTTTCTTCACCAGGAGCCCCATGAATTTCAATCACAAGAAGATAAGGCACTACATAGCCGTTAGTTTTTTTATACCGACTAAAGTTAGTCGTAGTTCTGACTTCCTTCCCGTCAAAATTATATATTCCAGTAGACTTTGTTATTAAAAAAGTCTGAGCGTCTATATAATAGGTCTCAAGGTTCCCCGATTTATACTTGACCCCGATTTTATAGTTGTTTTTGCCGTTTATTTCCTCTTCACCAATGAGCTTAACATCATAGCCTTTCTTCTTGTAATCAATCAGTGAGTTTTCTATATCACAGGTGTCTCTCATATAATTTGTTTTGCCCGTTGTCATAGGGGCAGGTTCGGGGTTTCCCGAAAGAGGGTTGATCTGCCATGCAAAAACACCGCTAAAAATTTGGGCCATCATAGTTTCCTTTACCCTATATTCAACCCGGCACTTGTTGGGTCTTTGGTGGTAGGCAGTCATGGGCATCGATTTTCCCTGGGAGTTGATTGCTCCCTGCATTATCATGGTGTTTAGTTCTCGCCATTTCTCAAGTCTGCCTATGGCGTCGTAGTATTTGGCCAAGACTTGGTCAAGATCAAGCGGTTTTTGCCCGGCCTTCTTTGCTTCTGAAGAAGAGTCTTTAGTTGAATCTTTAGAATTAGTTTTAGGGTCTTCTGAGAAAGCTGAAATGGGTAACAAAATTGCCAGCAATAATAATAGGAATAAAGATTTCATTTTCATAAAATTTGCGCTCCCGGGGATTATTAATTGACTAATAGAGTATAGGAGAAAATTAAAAATTCAAAGATTATCCTAAACTTAAGAGTAACGTTCTACACCTCTTGGGCGTTTAGCCTCTCATATGCCCTGTCCAGATGTATTCTCCAGGGCTCAAGCTCCGAGTGTGAACTTATAAGACTCTCAATCTCTTTAATTTTCTCGAGATTCCCCTGGTAGCTCCAGAGTTTGGCCCCAAGCTCTATGGCCGGAAGGGTGGTTATATCAAACTCGCCAAAGTCCTCTTTGTTCTTCTCAATCAGAAAAGGGATCAAGGGCAAACTTAGACTACAGTACTTTAGCACCATTTCGTTATAGCCGTTGCGGACGTTCTCGGTGATCATGTTTAAGTAGTAGTAATAACGGTCTATATCTGAGGGAGCTGTTGTTTGATTTGTCTTGGGATTACTCATTTTTTCATAACTCCTAATTCTCTAATAATACCTATTAAATTGAGAGTTATTATTATCTCACACGCTCTTGGATTTAAGAAACAATAATCTCGGCCCTGCCGCGGGTTAAGTCCATGATTTCACTCCGCAGCTTATCTGTCATGCTTTCGGGTATATCGGCAATAACTGCGACTTCCTCTGTGTATAGCACGTCCTTAATTTTTAGCCCCATCTTGTCAAAGGTTGTTCTGATCGAGTTCTCTAACTCATAGCCAACAGTAATTCGAATCTCGACCAGATGTACCCGCTCTTTTAATTTTATCTCATCCAGCGCCATAGTAATAGTGCCGGAATATGCCCTCACAAGCCCGCCCGTTCCAAGCCTTGTGCCGCCAAAGTAGCGTGTTACTACTGCTACGACATAGCCTATCCCCCTCATCTGCAACACACTTAAGATGGGTTTCCCCGCGGTGCCTCCTATCTCGCCGTCATCGTTAAACCCCACATCGGCCCCCCCGTTGGGATTGCCGATCACGTACGCAAATGTGTTATGAGAGGCTGTCTTGTGTTTGTTTGATATTTCTTCTATAAACTTTAGAGCGCTGTCTTTGTCCTCAGCATATGAGACAGAGGCGATAAAGCGGCTCTTTTTTATTTCCTGCCCCCACTCAATTGTTCGAGCCGGAACGAGATATGAAGAACTGTCGGACATAGCAATATTCTTACGGATTTGGCGCTCTAATTCCAGGGCGCTTAAGCATTAAGTGTGTGAAATTGATGTTTTAACAGAGGATATTATGTATAATGTATGGATTAAGCTATTAGGAGGATAAACATATTATGATGAGACTGTTTCAGGTGTTTGGAATTTGTCTTTTTCTTATATCAATCGGGTGTGCAGGTCAACAGGCTCCACAAGACGGCGGTTTTGACGCGAGCATATGCAACAACATCCCTGTTGGGGTTGAAGGGGCATTGGCTATGGATCCTGACAGTAAAGAGTTTAAGATTAGCTGTGCCGATCTTGAAAGATGCACTAGTGTTATGGGCTGGGGCGCTCCACCAAATGTTCCATGCACAGGGCCGTAAATTTTAGAGCGGGAAATTAAGAATTATAAAAAACTATGACCGGAGTAATTGGGTAAGTAACCCCTCTTTGGTCTTATTATTCTCCGGATCTAATTAAAAAACATATTGAGGGGAAATATCTATGACTAGATTAATTTATGCTGCACTGCTTGTTTTATTTTTAGCGCCGATGACATTTGCGGAGACTCCAGATGCTGAAACTCCGAAAGCTGATACTACTAAAGCTGAGACTCCGGAAGCTGACGCTCCAACAGAAGAGGCTCCAGATTGTGAGGAGATTCTTGCTCAACTCAAAGAGGCCAAAGCTGTACACGATGCAGATTATAAGGCAAAAGGAAAAGCTTTTAATAATTGGAGAAAATATCACAAGGAGCTTCATTCCATGTCATATGAGGCGACCGATGAGCCACTGGCAGACAGCGCTGAAAAGTGTGAGAAAGGGGACTATCTCGGAAAGGATTTCTGTAAGGGCGCGCTAGAAGAGTTCAATAAAATTTCAGCTAAAGAAAAGCCTGCCAAAGCAGAGCTAGACGCAGCAGCGGCTAAATCTAAAGAATCTAAAACGAAATATAATATCTTACTCCGAGAAGCTTACGAGATGAACTGTCTTGTGAAGAAATAGTAATTATTGAAGCTCCAAAGTCATTAGACATAGTATTTTGTCTTGACTTCTTGAGAACAAAATTCCTTTAAATTAGGCTTGTTATATCACTTTAACGTATAATTCTTGCACACATGGATAAACACATACACAGCCGCACAATGGGTTTATGGGGAGCTACAGGCTTAGGGGTAGCTGCGATTGTAGGGGGCGGAATACTCGTTCTTGCAGGTGTGGCTTTTCAGGCCACAGGGCCTAGCGCTGTGCTTGCGTTCGGTTTAAACGGGCTTCTAGCTTTGTTGACCGCATTCAGCTTTGCAGAGATGTCGGCAGCGTTTCCGGAATCAGGCGGCACCTATGTGTTCTCAAAGAAAGTCCTATCCATAAGAGCCGCATTTGGAGTGGGGTGGATCATCTGGTTTGCCTCAATTTTAGCCGGCGTGCTCTATGCTCTTGGCGCAGGGTTTTTTATCTCAATAGCCATAAACAGCATCTACCACTATTTCACAGGCGCTCATATCGCGTGGGTAAATACCAGCTCGGCCACGGCGTTTATCGCGATAGTTGCGTCCCTTGTTTATACGAGAATCCTCTTTAACAAGCAAACGAGCGGCGGCAACTGGATTAACACCGGAAAGGTCCTTGTGTTCTTAATTCTCATTATCGGAGGCGGTTGGTATATCGCCGGTGAGTCGGTGATGGAGATAGTAGACGATTTTACACCGTTTTTTGCCGAAGGGAGTTTCGGCCTGCTTCAAGCTATGGGGTACACCTTCATCGCTTATCATGGGTTCGATCTTATCTCAGCAGTAGGTGGAGAGGTAAAGGATCCTGAAAAAAACATCCCCCGGGCGATGTTTATATCACTTATTATTGCAATAGTAATATATGTGCTTTTTATGCTGGTTATCACAGTCGCCGCCACAGGGCCGGGCGAGTCGATAGTAGAGGCTAGCTCTACGAGGCCTGAAGAAATAGTGCTCCATGTGGCAGAAATTTATATGGGCAAGTACGGCTACTGGCTTGTAATTGTTGCCGGTGTTCTCTCCATGCTCTCAGCGCTTTACGCAAATATGCTCGGCGCCTCTCATATTGCATTTAGCATGGCGCGCGACAGAACTCTTCCCAGACAACTCGGTCAGATCGATAAAGGCCTGGGCACACCTATAAAAGCCATTGTCGTCACAGCAGCCCTGCTGGTGCTCACAATAATAATCGTGCCCGACATTGCAGTTGCCGGTGCTGCGTCCAGTTTGATCTTCCTCATCTCTTTTGCCATTGCGCACTGGATTAGCATTTTATCTCGTAAACGCAGCAAGCCCGAGGACTTGCCTTTTAAAGCGCCGTTTTTCCCATTAATACCGGTAGTTGGAATTCTGAGCTGTGTAGGGATTGCAGTGTTTGAGGGTATAAAAGTACCTCTTGCCGGAGTTATTACCCTCGTTTGGCTAGTGTTCGGCGGCATACTTTACTACATCCTTTTTGAAAGGCGCGCTCGAGTTGTAGACGCCTCTGCCGAGGGATATGACCCCCGTTTGGTAAGTCTTAGAGGACGGAGTCCCTTAGTGCTCGTGCCGATAGCCAACCCTTCTCACGCAGTCCCGATGGTGGCAGTGGCAAGCGCACTTGCCCCTCCGATTACAGGCAGAGTCCTTTTGCTCTCGGTAGTAAGGACTCCAGAGGAGCAGTGGGATCCGGAGAAGCATCCGGAAAAATTAAATAACGCTCAGCGTGTCTTGAAAGAATCACTCTCTGCATCTTTTGGTATTGGGCTTAGACCCGAAGCACTGACTACTGTTGCCCATGAGCCGTGGGATGAGATAATCAGAGTGTCACGCTCCTATCGTTGTGAGAGTCTCTTGCTTGGGCTTACGGATCTGAATGAAAAATCTGAGGAGAAAATAGAGCATGTAATGAACCGTGTGGATTCAGACGTGGTTGTGCTCAGAACAACCCACATGTGGCGGCTTTCTGAAGTCAAGAAAATACTCGTGCCTGTTAGGGGCTCTGGCGCACAGGATGAGCTCTTGGCAAGACTGCTTGGGAGCATATGCAGGAAGACAAATGCAGAGGTTACTTTCTTGAAGATTTTGCCCGAAGACACAATTTGGCAGAAGACTGACAAAGCAAGAAAGTCGCTATTTCAGATTGCGGAAGACCAGGTGCCTCACGGGCAATTTAAAGTCGTAGTCGTCAAGAACAATAATGTGTCGGAAGAGATTATCTCACACGCGGAGCAATGCGACTTGATGATCGTAGGCCTCCAGCGTTTTGGTCGTAGGCGCAAAGAATTCGGCAAACTCCCGCTCTACATAGCCCAGCAGACCAAGTGCCCGCTACTTATGATTAGCCGAGGGCGCTAGGACTTACGCAGTCAGCAGATTAATGCTTAATCCTTTTAATTTCAAAATGACCTATTTGATTTCATTATGTAAAAGTCTAAGAAGTTATGTAGAGCTGTGTTGACTTTCAAGCGAAATTATAATAGTTTGAAATTAAGGGAGGGTTATAATTATGACCGCACCACCAATGGGAACTCCGGCTATAAGTGCCCAAGACAAACCGCTTTCAATAGGCGACTGGATACTTACTTTGATTGTGCTCTCTATACCATTTGTGAACCTGATAATGCTTCTTTACTGGTCGCTCTCGAGTTCGTCAAACACAAATAGAAAGAACTTTTGCATAGCTTATCTTGTACTTGCTCTTGTCTTTATTGCAATATTTGTGGCGCTAATTTTTATGGGAGTCTTAGCTGGTATGATGGGAGAATATGCCCCTGTGTTGCACGGCACGCCACTCTAGAACAGTTGTACAATTCATACGTCCAGAGAAGTTATTTGTTCAGAGAATGTTCTGTTTCTACAATTCTGAAGAGTTTCATAGGAATAGTCTGAAATCGGGCACGCCCGCTCTGACATTTTTCTAATATTTAGGTACGCTCATGCTGTATGTCTAATAGACCTGAATCGAGTATTTTTAGAATCCTGCCGCTCTATATAGTAATTTTTATAGGCTTTGTGGGATACAGTCTCACAATTACAATTCTAACCCCTTTGATACTAGAAGAAGGGGAAGCTTTATTAAAGTCCCTCCCTTTTACCGGTGACCCGACAATAATTCTTGGCATTGTATTGGCAATTTATCCTATAGGCCAGTTCTTTGGCGCGCCCATTATGGGAGCGTTGTCCGATAGATTTGGCAGGAAGCCCATTCTCTTAATATCGCTCTGTATAACTACAATCTGTTTCGGCGGGCTTGGTTATGCAATACATATTCAGAACCTGTCACTCTTTATAGTGATCTCTCTTATTATGGGTCTGGCGGAGGCCAATATTGCAACCGCGCAGAGCGCTGTGGCGGATGTAACGACTGAGGAGAACAGGACCAGGATGTTTGCCTATATTAATCTGAGCGCAAGCGGGGCATTCGTCATTGGCCCTTTGTTGGGAGGCGTGCTCGCCGATCCGCAGCTTGTGCCATGGTTTAACAACTCAACCCCTTACTGGGCAGTATTTATCTTGTTAATCCTGACGGTCATATTTACGTTCACCGCTTTTAAAGAAACCAGGCCTAAGGAAAAAAGAACAGCGATCAGCTACTCACAAGCGTTCACGAATCTTATCAGAATCTTTAAGCCGGGGAAGCTGCGCATAATTTATCTGGTCAATTTTCTGATCTATTTGGCTATCTTCGGGTTCTTTAGAGCATTCCCGATGTATCTGGTTGAGCACTACGGCATGGACGTAACTCAGCTTGCAAAGTATATCGCCTGGAACGCGGTGCCTGTAGTTATCGGCAGCCTCTGGCTTACCGGTTACTTGTCAAAACTCCATTCACCCAGAACTATTGCAATATACTCGACACTGCTTTTCGGTCTGTTTAACTTGTTTGTGATATTGCCTCAGTCTGAGTTTATGCTTTACTTCACGCTCTTTTTGCCGGGGCTTGCGCTTGCTGTAGCATTGCCCGTATCGGCCTCGATGATTTCACTCGCCGCGGGTGAAGACGCACAGGGTAGGGCGCTTGGAAATAACCTTTCAATTGAAGTAGGCGCTGAGGTGCTTTCAGGTCTGGCCGCCGGTTTTCTCGCAGCGTATTTTATAAAACTGCCTATGTTTGCAATATGCGCAGTTGCTATTCTGGCAGCCGCAATTCTTTTTTTCTCAAACGGCGGGAAATTGACAACTTCTCATGAAAATAGAGGGTAATTCTATAAAAAATAGTATATTATTTTCTCATTTGAAACAAAGGATTTGCACTCTTAGCAACTATGTAAAAGTAACAAGTTATGTGAGATTTGCATAGTTTGTTCTTTAATCAATTCGGTAGCTTTTGCCTTTCTTGGTATCAAGTTTTATTGCAATGTCTTAATGTTTATAACTCATATCATTTTTCCGGTTATACGATTATTTCCGTTTAATTATTTCTTCCATGAGATCATTCAAAGAAATAGCTCTTGTATCATTACCCATAGAGAAATTAGCGGAACCGGAATAAAGAACGTATTTCCTGGTTGGTTTAATATCTTCACATGCAATATGAAAGCCTTTTGAAACCGACGGAGAAGTGCTTCGTTTGATTTCAATTGCCCATCTTTCCTTTGCTGTAAATTCAAGGATTAAATCGATTTCTGAACCAGCTTTGTTCGAGGTACGGTAAAAATATGGACGCATTTCCGGCGGTGCAATCGATAAAATGTTTTCAATTATAAAACCTTCCCAGCTCCCACCAACTACGGGATGTCCTAGAAGATCATTATAGTTGCTTATATTTAGGAGTGCATGAGTAATACCACTGTCTCGTACATAAACTTTAGGAGAACGCACGAGACGCTTTCCTTCATTAGAAGTCCATGGTCTTAACCGTCTAACAAGAAGAAGGTCAACCATAAGATCCAGATAACGCCCTATTGTCATACCTGATATTCCAAGGCTTTTTGCCAATTGGGAGGCATTTAGGACAGTGCCCTGATTATGAGCTAGCATCGTCCAGAAACGGCCAAGTGTTTCTGCTGGGATCCTGGGGCCGAGTTGAGGGATATCTCTTTCAAGGTATGTTTTTATAAAATCTAACCTCCACATATAACTATCCCTTTCCGTAGCTGAAAGAAGGCTTTCAGGAAAACCCCCTCGAACCCAAAGCTTGTTAATGTCTTTCTTCTCATTTCCAAATTCAAATATGTTAATGGCATATAATTCAACA
>JBBDIN010000012.1:0-8886 GCA_040880385.1 Thermodesulfobacteriota bacterium
GAAATTATCCTTATGAAATTTATAAGATAGAACTAGTTCCCTGATCTAAGGGATTCAAGTGTGGTGCGGATTTTATATAGGTTGTCTACTCTTGTAGCGCCTATTTCATCAAGAACTTTTTTGTAACTCACACTAGCCCTACCGCCGACTATGATAGAGACATTATCAGCCAAGCTGCGCCGTAATTTTCTTAGCTCCTGAACCAATACTGGATCGTCTTCCGGATAGACAATGCTTAGGATTACAGCTTTACAATTATTTTGTTTTACCGCGCCAGCTATTTCTTCTGAAGGGAGGTTTGCCCCTAGATATGTAACGTTCCACCCCTCGCTCGCTGCTGTAACCGCTATTATCAAAGCTCCAATATCGTGCCACTGATCTGCAGGCGTTGTTACTAGAACATTAGGTGCTCCGGGAATATTTTTATTGTTTGCCAGGACACCGCCCAAGAACGTTCTAATCACATGGGATGCCATGTGTTCATGAGAAATTCTGAGATTACCCTTTCGCCAATCCTCTCCTATCTCTTCCATAAGTGGGACCAGCACATTTTCACTGACTCCATTTAAACCATAATCTATTTCGGCCTGAACAAGTATGTTTTCCAGGGCTTTGGAATCCATCTGCTCAAGAGCATTCATAAAACTCTCTACATAGTTTTCAAAGCTTGTTTCATTGGAGTTTATTCTTGATTCTACATTATCTCGCTTTATAGGCAGTTCGATTACCTTCATACTGCTAATTAGCTCTTTAAGATCATCATTGCTCGTGCTCACAATCTGACTAATACCAAACCCAGCGTCAGTCGCTTTTTTTAGTAATGATAATCTGATTATATCTTCTTCTGTGTAATACCTTCTGTTGTTGGAATCCCTTTTGGGTAAAACAGCATTATAACGCCTTTCCCAGGCTCTTATAGCATGCGCGCTAAGACCTGTTCTTATAGAGACAACTTTCATTGAATATTTTTTATCCATATTAAGTTCTCTGTTGTTCATCAAATGATGTTAAACAATTGTCTAATTATTGTCAACCCTGTAATTTAATCTCTTAATATTAATAAAAGTTCTAAAAGAACGACAATGTAATCATGAAACATTATATATATGAAGTTAAATAGGAGAACATGATTATTTTATAAAGAGGGAAAAATAATACTTGACATGTGTTATACGTCCACCTATACTCTTAGACATCTAATAGATATATATTAGATATTCACTGAGATTGCAGTAGGTGGAAATCCATAACACTTTAGGAGGTGTTAATATGAGTAGAATTAAATCATTATTTTTTGTGTTAGTGGCGGTTTTAGCGTTTGGGTCAGTACAAGCTATTTCTGGCAGTGATAAAAGTAAAGACATAGTAGACACTGCAGTAGATGCGGGTTCATTCACGACACTTGTAGCAGCAGTTCAAGCAGCAGGCCTTGAAGAGACCTTGAGGGGAGAAGGACCATTCACAGTCTTTGCTCCCACCGATGAGGCATTTGCAGCTCTTCCCGATGGAACTGTAGAAATGTTACTACTACCAGAAAACAAAGAGAAGCTAGTAGCAATTCTCACATACCATGTTGTATCTGGAAAAGTGACATCAGCAGATGTTGTAAAAGTTAAAGAAGCAAAATCGGTAAACGGTAAAGGAATACCGATTGCAGTAAAAGACGGAAAAGTACATGTAGATAACGCAACCGTTGTAACGGCCGACATTATGGCAAGCAATGGAGTAATTCATGTAATAGATGCCGTCATTATCCCTGATGACAATTAGTTTTTAATATATCCGGGCTGCTTAAACGCAGCTCGGATAAAAATAAAAAGTAATGGGAGAGAGAAAATGGATTATACAGATAAACTTTTAGACAACAATTTTAGTGATAGTTCAAATATTCTTTCAGATAATAACCAAATCTATGATTCATTTGATCAAGCAGATGAATTCAATAGCATTGACTTAGATATAGACAATCAAGATCATGAAGAACAACTGGTGCACATAGGGCTTGATGACAATTCTGAAGACGTTAAGAATACTCCTACTAAGAATGACAATTACAAGTGGACAAAATTTGAAGAAGAGAGAGTGCTGTATGTTTATTTCAAGGATTTAGTTCATGAGCCTCTTCTCACGGGAGATCAGGAAAAAGAAATAGCAGCACAGATAAAAGAGTGCAATAATAGAGTTAGTAAAATAGATAAATTGCTTCAAAGATCTGAAGATATGGATTCTAAGCAAAAAAAGAAACTGCTAGCTTATAAGAATAGATATACAAAAAAAGGTGAACAGCTTAAATCTAAATTCATCAAGGCTAACCTTAGACTGGTTATCAATATTGCCAAAAGACACCTCGGAAGAGGACTTGCTTTGACTGATCTTGTACAAGAAGGAAACCTTGGACTAATTAGAGCAGTTGAGAAGTTCGATCATACAAAAGGGGTTTAAATTTTCAACCTACGGCGCATGGTGGATACATCAGGCCGTTACAAGAGCACTTGTCGAAAAAACTAGAACTATTAAAGTCCCGGTTTATGTACTTGAGCAATCCAGTAAAGTATTTAAAGCGAAGTATATGCTTCAGGAAGAGCTTGAGAGAAAACCTCTTCCACAAGAGATTGCCGAGAGAACAAGGCTAAGCATTGATATAGTAGAAGCGGTTTTAGATAGATCAGATAAAGTTCTTTCACTTGACAATCCAATCAAAGAAGATAGATTGAGAACATATATGGATTTTCTTCCTGATCACGATCCAAACGGTCAGGAATACAATGTAGACAACAAGAATATGAAAGGTTTGCTAAGTGAGCTCCTGACTACACTATCGGAAAAAGAACAGGAAATTGTAAGAATGCGCTATGGATTTGGAAATAGCACTGTACACACACTTGATGAAATAGGAAACAAGTTCGGTGTTACCAGAGAGCGCATAAGACAGATAGAGAAATCAGCACTTAAAAAAATAGCAATGTCGAGCAATGGGCAAAAACTTAAAGGCTTCCTATAATTTTGGAGGATAGAAGATGAAAGTATTGGTGACAGGCGCTACAGGATATATAGGGGGAAGGCTAATTCCAGAGCTTCTGCAAAAAGGGATAAAGGTTAGAGTACTGGTAAGGGATGTGTCTAGAATCGAGGGGAGATCATGGGAAAACAAAGTTGAAGTTTGCGTAGGAGATTTACTAAAGCCCCAATCTCTCATAGAAGCCCTTAAAGATATTGATTTAGCCTACTATCTTGTACACTCTATGTACGGCGGCAAGGGGTATGCGGAGCGAGACAGACTGGCTGCCAACAATTTCGTCCAAGCCGGTCAAAAATTAAAACAAATTATATACCTCGGCGGGCTATTGCCCGATACTAAAAAGGTTTCAAAACACTTAAAAAGCAGATCAGAAGTAGGTGAGATTCTTAGAAAAGGACTCCCTACTTTAGAATTTCGCGCTGGACCAATAATTGGCTCCGGCTCAGCCTCATTTGAGATGGTTCGCTACCTAACAGAAAGACTACCTATAATGGTCGCTCCCAAGTGGATACACAATCAGGTACAGCCTATAGCAGTTAGAGATGTAATCAGATATTTACTCAGAGCATTGGATGAACAATATAGAGGCGTAATTGATATTGGGGGAGACATATTAACATTCAAACAGATGATGGATGGTTATGCGAAAGTAAGAGGCTTTACACGAACTATTATTACAGTTCCGGTTCTTGCTCCAAAGTTAGCCGCAATCTGGGTTGGACTTGTTACTCCAATTTCAAACTCTTTAGCAGTTCCTTTAATCGAAGGCGTGATACATCCAATAGTTGGCGATACTACTAGGGCACAAGAAGTATTTCCTGAAATACGCCCCCTACCCTATATCGATTCAGTGCAGCGCGCACTTAAACACGTAAACGAAGGTGACGTTGAAACCCGATGGAGCGGCGCTCTAAGCTCTGAACCCACTTATAGTGTTTCTGAGTGGCGCGGGCTGGTTACCGAAAGAAGATCTATACATATTGATGATATGGAGCCAGAGGAAGTATTTAACTCTTTTACCAGTTTAGGTGGTGATAAAGGCTGGCTAGTTTGGAAATGGGCCTGGGAAACAAGGGGCTTAATCGACCGACTAATGGGAGGCCCGGGGCTTCGCAGAGGCAGAAGACACCCCGTCCACTTACTACCGGGAGAGGCTCTTGATTTTTGGCGCGTAGAAGAAGTGCAAAGACCGGAGACTCTTAGATTGCGTGCAGAGATGAAGGTTCCAGGGAGAGCTTGGCTTGAGTGGCAGGCAATGCCTGAGGGGAATGGAACTAGGCTAATACAAACGGCCTTATTTGAACCATCAGGTCTTTGGGGAGTTCTTTATTGGCGTTCTCTTTACCCTATCCATCGGTTCATATTTGATGATATGATTAGAGCTATTGCTGAAGATGCAAAGCAACATAGCACCTCACCAAAGGCTAATCCGGCTAAGGTCCTACATAAACAAATTTAAACTTTATCTAAATTCTTCTTTGATTCAATCGATCTAACGCTTATAATAGCTGGTAATAGTTTTAATTGGAGGAGATATGTTAAACAATAGCCCGATCAGCAAAAGTAGAGCCCTAGCTATATTCTTTATCGTCTTTGTTTTATCTGTTTTCATAAGTTCCCAACCCTCTCAAGCTCAGCCGGAGAGCCTTGAAAGATATCAAAAACAAAAAATGAGCTTTTTTCAAAGATGGGCAGTCAGGCTCAATGGAAATTTAGACCATATGTTTAACACGGATATTGACGGAGGCGGCAAATTCAACATTACAAGACTTGGCCTTTACCAGGACGCCGCTTTCACAGCCTCAGACAAATTGGAAGTAGTGTTCGGCGCAGGTTTTAACTACTACAATTTTGACTTTTCAGGATCCCAGGGTTTTGCGGGATTAAGGCCATGGAGAAATGTTATCGTCTCAAACAACAACATGAGAGTAAAATACGCCGTTAACAACAATTGGGGGATCTTCGTTATGCCTACGATTTCCTACGGCTCAGAGTCAGGAGCTCCGTTCTGGGATTCTTTTACCATAGGCGCAATGGCGGGAGCAAGCTACACCACCGGCCCCAACCTCACAGTGGGCATAGGGGGTTTTATCGGAAGCCGCCTTGAGAATAGCGTAATTGGGTATCCAATAGGCTTTATTGACTGGCTTATAACCGACAGTCTCAAACTAACAGCGCTTGCAAGCGGAGCCAGAAACGATTTTGGGCCCAAAGCAGAGCTCTCATATGACCTCGGGAGAGGGTTTAAAGTATCCTCATCCGTGGCCTACGAGCTCAGAAGGTTCAGACTCGATGAGAAAGGAAATTTCGAGAAGGGAATTGGAGAGATTAGAACCCTGCCGCTGGCGGCAAAGATCTCTTATACAGTTAACAAACATTTATCACTAAACACCTATGGAGGCTGGCTCTTTGACGGCTCACTTGAGCTTGAGGATAGCAGTGGAGACAGAATCCAGAAAGAAGATTTTGACGCCGCACCCTTTCTTGGTGCAAGTATAACAATTAATCTATGAAAAATGAAAGAGCTATATTCTGGTTCAAGAGGGATCTTAGAACCGAGGACAACACCGGATTATTTCATGCTATAAGTGAGAGCCGGGAAGTTCTGCCAATATATGTTCTTGATGATGAAATACTGAAAGACTATCCAAGAAACAGTAAACGCCTAGGATTTTTCTTCGACGCTCTTAAAAAACTAAACAAGGACCTAAGAGAGCTCGGCTCTTATTTGTTTGTAGAGAGAGGCAAAGCAGAAGAAGTAATACCAAGAATAGTCAGAACCTACAGTGCGGATTCTATTTACTGCAACAGAGCTTATGGATTTTCCGGAATAAGTAGAGATATTAAAATAGAGCGTTTTGCTAAATCAATAGGCCTAAGCTTTAAAAAATTTGACGATACCTTTCTTGTCCCTCCAGAAAATATAGAACAGCGTAAAGTATTCACCCCTTTCTATAGTCTATGGAGAGGAAAAAAAAAGGAGCAAGAACTGCCCAAACTCCAAAGAATAAATTCTCCTGAGATCTTAACGACTTCGCTTCAGAACATGATTCAGGAAATAAGCCACACCGAAAACACGCTATGGCCGATTGATTACCCTGAGCAGAGACTATGGAGTTTTAATTTCAAAGAGTACAGCGAAAGAAGAGATTTCCCCTATATAGATGGAACATCCAGACTCTCCCCTTATTTAAGATTTGGAACAGTATCTGTGAGGAAAGTATACAATGCGGCAATCAATGCCATGCCTGAGCCAAGTCAGTATGTGGCTGAGCTTGCTTGGCGTGAGTTCTGGTATCACATTATGCACTATTTCCCTGAGACTAAAGGTGTTGAATTCCAGGAAAAGAGAAGAAACATAAAGTGGATAAACAACGAAAGCTGGTACAACTCATGGAAAGAAGGACGCACTGGATATCCCATAGTGGACGCCGCTATGATACAGCTTAAAGAGGAAGGGTGGATGCACGGCAGAGCCCGGATGATAGTTGCTTCATTCCTTACAAAAGACCTGCTCACTGACTGGAGATGGGGAGATAGACACTTTAAAGAGCATTTGATAGATTACGATGAGACGGTGGACATTGGAAACTGGCAATGGTCCGCGTCGTGCGGGGCCGACCCAAAACCGCTTAGAATCTTTAACCCTATTCTTCAGTCCCAGAAATTTGACCCGGAGTGCAAATATATAAAAACCTATATCCCTGAGCTTAGAGACTTGACTCCGGAGAAGATTCACAACCCGCTCACCTACAAGCTCCCCTATCATGAACCTATTGTGAACCACTACGAGATGAGAAACCTGGCACATGAAGCATACTCGGGCGGCAGGATAGACGACGACTACATATCCAAAATACAAAGTGGAGAAGTTTTTACCAAGTTAGATTAGCTATAATAAAACTCAGCCCTCTTATTAGTAGACTTTTCGACAAAATTAGGGGGTTTTAAGCATATTTGCTAAACTATTAATTCTTACTAATTAAATATAATTGATTGAGGTTTAATATGGCAATAAGCGTACTAATGGTATACCAACCTATTGAATCCACTAGGGAGAAAGAGGGCTATTGGAGAAGCTATATCTCCTATTATGAGAAATACTGGGACGGCCCGGCAACACCTCAGTCTTTATGGTTTGGGCAGGAGTATGACGAATTCAGGAAGTCGCTTTCAAATCAACTAGGAATCGGCAAGAAAGAAATACAGGACTGCTTCTTTCAAAAAGATGATGAAGGCAACTATTTCATCGTGCCTGTAGGTGAAGAGGTAAATATAAATATCTTTAGTGCAGAGAATTTTATACCTTTTGAGTGGTTTTTGATGTTTTCAAAAGAGGAAAAACATTATTTCTATACCCATACGGGGTTTGGCGCCGTACAGCCGGACTCTATCTACTATCACGCAAGGGTCGAGGACACTACCCAGAGACTTAAGCAATCAAAAGATGATATTGAATCCGCTCTAAAAAATATAGAAGCAGGCTCCTCTCAGCATTTAGCTGAAACTCTTAAAGAGTTAGGAGACAATATGTGCAACCTTGAGAGCTGGCTCTCGGGTTTTGATCCCAAGAGTTTTATAGTTCTTAATTACGCAGAGATATGCTCTCATATTCAGCCGGATTCGATGAAGAATGAGGATTCGGTTTCTGAAACACACCATGTTCTTTCCTTGGCAAGGGAAGGAAAATTTGACGAAGCTGAGTCTGCTCTTAACTACCTCACAAGTAAATGGTATGAGATAAGAGCCATAATTACGGGAGACAGACTGGAGTCTACAAACACAGTACAATAACGTGAGTCATGCGAAAATTCCCAAAACCAGTAGTAGTTACAAGCAAGTGTTTTGAGTTTGACGCCTGCCGGTATAACGGTGTGATGATCCCTAACAATTTTGTTCAAAAGCTTGAGCCTTTTGTTAAATTCATCCCCGTATGTCCGGAGATGGAGATAGGGCTTGGTGTTCCGAGGGATGTTATCAGAGTTGTAGAAAACAAGGGCGAGAAACTCCTTGTTCAGCCCACCACAGGGAAAGAACTCTCAAAATCTATGTATAAATTTGCAGATGGCTTCCTAAATTCCCTTGACTCAGTGGACGGGTTTATATTAAAGAGCCGCTCACCATCATGCGGAATAAATAACGCCAAGGTATTTCCTGACGCCGACAACCCTGTCCCCATAGGGAAAGGCCCCGGTCTATTTGCGGAGAAAGTGCTGGAAAAGTATCCGGGTGTTGCAATTGAAGATGAGGGACGGCTCTTAAACTATAATATAAGAGAACATTTTCTTACTAAGCTTTATACACTTGCAAGATTCAGAGAGGTTAAAAAGAAAAACACTGCGAAATCGCTGATCGAGTTCCAATCGGACAACAAGTATATTTTCATGTCCTATAGCCAAAGGGAAATGAGGGTGCTTGGAAGGATAGCCGCTAACCAAAGCCAGCTACCAATAGAAGAAGTTATTTCTGAATATGAGAAGCACCTACAAATTGCGCTCTCAAACCATCCCCGCAGATCAACACATATAAACACTCTTATGCACGGGTTAGGTTATTTTTCGAAGAAACTTACTTCAAAAGAGAAGTTCTATTTCCTGACCATGCTTGAGAGCTATAGAAATGCTAAAGTTCCTTTAAGCGCAATTCTGAGTGTGCTTGAATCCTGGATCATAAAATACGATGTAGAGTATTTGGCCCGGCAGACATTTTTCGCCCCCTACCCTACAGAGCTTGTCGAGATTACAGATTCTGGCAAAGGGCGTACGTAGATGCACAGGGTGCGCGTGTATTCTCACCACCACATTAATCCATCCTAACTATTAAATTCCAATTTGCAGGGAGCTTCAATCTATTAACATTAGCCGGCT
>JBBDIN010000013.1:0-8857 GCA_040880385.1 Thermodesulfobacteriota bacterium
CATCCTAAGAATCTCGTTTCCTACTTCGTCCCGAGATGCAGAGGAGCAACCCAGAACAAGTTTTTGAACTTTCTTAGGATATTTTATAGCCAGCCACTGAGCTATCATTCCGCCCATTGATTTGCCAACAATGTGGGCAGATTCTATTCCAAGCTCTTCCATTAGAGCAGCAGTATCGTCTGCCATATCTGAGGTTAGATATTTTTCTTCCGGCTTATCTGACTTTCCTGATCCTCTGTTATCAAAGACAATGACCTTGAAATGCTTTGAATAAATAGGGACTTGTGTGGCCCAGCTTTGGAGCTGACTGCCTAATCCGCATATTAGAATTACTGGGTCGCCCTCTCCATGGACTTCATAATATAGTTTCACACCATTTACTTGTGCATACGGCATATTGGAGCTCTCCTAATTTCAATACCTTTTCGATTCCAAATATTCCTGAAGTATAAAAACTGCAGCGACCTTGTCTATGACTTTCTTTCTCTTTTTCCTGCTCATATTGGCCTCTATGAGTTTCTCCTCAGCGTGAACCGTAGAGTAACTTTCGTCCCAAAATACAACCGGCAATGCGAAAGCAGCTTTAATCTTATCTGCGAACTTTAATATTTGCTCTCCTCTTTTGCTAACACTGCCGTCCATTTGATAGGGAACTCCTACCAAGATTTCACCGGGCTTATATTCCTTTACTAAGATATCAAGCTCACTTAAATCATCTTTTAAACTCTTTCTTCTAATAGTCGTAATTCCATTGGCTGTTATTCCTAGTTCATCGCTGACAGCGACACCAATTGTTTTAGTTCCAACGTCTAGCGCTAAAGTTCGCAAAGGTATCTCCCCTCTCTAGAAATAAATAGTTCTTATCATATCTAAAGCAACTATAAAAATATTGAAAAAACTTTTCTTAATCTATCTTGGCTAGTATGTACGGCGAGCTTTACGCCAAGCGGCGCCATTATTATTATCGGAACTACCATAACCAAAACAGCGGTCAAATCGATATAGCCTAAAGAAAACGCAGGCCTTCCGTGAATTCCAATACCGCTTATGGCCAAGCCTGTCGCCCCAACAATACTAATAAAGAATCCTCCAGCAGAAGCAACCGCTATAGAGCGGTGAATCGGGTATCCAAAAGCAGTGAGCGTAGAAGTTGTAAAACTACCGCCGGCAGTTCCTGTCATTATAGATATGAGGCCTATAAGGAATGCCGAAAGAGCTTTTATTACAACACCGGGAAATTCTTTAGTAATTTTAAACTCGCTGGTCGTAAAAAACATTTGTATAGAAACAATTAGAATTACAAAGGCAAACACCTGCTCCAAAAACCTGCTCGTAACATATCGCATTGTGAATATCCCGATGAGGACTCCTAAAATCAGAGCCGGGACCCATAGCTTTAAAAAATCCAAATCTAAATTTCCGGCTTTATACTGTGCCCGTGAGGCCATAATAGCAGAAGGGATAGATAGGGAAAGAGAGGTTCCTGCTGCTACATGCATGAGTACATCAGCGTGAATACCTAATATAGGGAAAAGAAATAAAAAAATTGGGATCCTAATAATTCCTCCCCCGACTCCGAATAGACCCGCTACAAAACCTGAAGCTAGACCAGCCGCTAAGAGGCTAAGTATATATATAGTCCAAAATTCCATTAGCTAGTATACTAGATCAACTTGTCCCACATACCAAGTTTTGATATATATCACTAACAATTTCAGCAATACTGGATTGATCGGATTGCTGATTATTAGGATGTGATTCATAATAAGAAGTTATATCCTGAGATGTATAGGTTTTAATCCTGTTCTTCCACCCGGGTATCCATCTTTTCTCACCCCTTTCAGGAGGAGAATTGCGAACACGTCTGAGAAGTACTCTTTCTGCACCATCGGCGAACTCTTGAAGCGCAGGCATGCCTTTTTCTGTGCCATTCATACCTTCTAGTATTTGGAGTAACCCCCAGCCCTGACCGTTATAACGCTCTGACTCTAGAGTGCCCTCCCCTTTGAAATTCACATAATCTATCAAGACATACATACCCATGGGCGAGTTGGCCACTCGGTAGAATTGTTCTCTAATATGTTCATGCAATTCAGGTGGGGCTGCCTCTAAGATTTTAGGAAGGCTTTTCTCCAGACGACCTGCCATAAAGAGCGATTGTTGGGGAATTGTTTCTAGGAGAAATTCTCTTAAAGAGATCATATTAGGTGATTGAAATTCGTTATAAAACTGTTCTCGCGAATCCCAAGGCAGATCAAATTCAGACATTTCTTCCATCCAGAGGGGAGGTTGTCCGCCATTGGCTTTTATAAACTCATATACTACAGGGAAGATTTCATAGAAGCGGTACTCTTTGCCTTGTGGATACCAGATGAAGTGTCCGATCCCAAGGGAAGCAAACTCCTCACCCTCATTCCATGTTGTAAGATTATCAACCTTACCCGCCCCCTCATTGATAAAGATTAGTTGGCCTATTTTTTCAAGCTCTGTGTCAGATACCGAAATACACTTTGTATTGCAGGATGACAAAAATAAAACAAACAATAGAATCGTAGTAGTTAGTATGAGTTTCTGATTCATATATGGAATTATCTCCAAAGCTAATTTAAATAATGGGAATGGTCTCTCAGTAATATAAACGAATAGTCAGGAAAAGTTGAATAAAAATAGGAACTACTTGAAAGAATGGGTTTTTAACAAAACCGGGTCGGTTATCCGCTCGAACACCTCACCGCACTTATCACATTCGAATCTGACTTCTGTAGGCGGGTGACTAATCCCTGTGCCTACAAGAATCCACCCCCAAAATGAGTAGCTCGGCTTAGGAACTATCCAAGCGTGGTCTCTCGTATATCCGCACCTGCAAGTTTTCTGATTGTTAGTATCTGTGCTCATAGTAATTTTGAAGCCGGTATTGTACCAGCCAGGCTACCCTTATCAAATCTATGCTTTAATCATCTGACGATGGAACACTGCGGCGCATCTTTTTTATTTCGCCTTTACGCTTTTTTGATTCGATTCGCTTACGTTTGGATGCAAAGGTCGGCTTTGTCTTACGCCTTGGTTTTGGTTCTATAGCAGCCTTGCGGATTAGCTCGGTTAGTCGAGAGATTGCGTCAGCGCGGTTTTTCTCCTGAGACCTGAAAGCCGAGGCTTCTAAAACTAGTATATTCTCTTTAGTTACCCTGCTGCCAGCTAACTTAATCAACCGCTCACAAACTTTTGGTGAGAAATTAGGAGAAGCATCAATATTGAACTTAAGCTGAACAGCCGTAGATACTTTATTTACGTTTTGACCACCGGGGCCGGAAGCCCTGATAAACTCAAGTTCTATCTCATCTTCGTGAATGAATATTTCGGGAGTAACCTGAATCATGATATTCAATCATAGGTCTTATATCCTATTTATCAAGTTTATTCTAAGAACTAAAAGCTTAAGTTACTATCAAATATCTCAGGCTGAGCAGTATATTCTACTACCCAGCCTGAGTTTGTTAATCTACCAAAGTTGGAATTACAATATTATAAGTCGTATCCCGCCTCACCATGATCGGAGAGGTCAAGACCTTGAACTTCCTCTTCTTCAGTAACCCTAAGTCCGACAAACACATCTAGGAATTTCAAGATAAGGAATGAAATTATCCCGGTGTAAACGATAGTAAAAAATGCTGCTAAGGCTTGAACTTTTAACTGATGGGGCATGTTCAGATCTTCCACTGTTCCGCCCAATGAAACTGAAGCAAAGAAGGAAACAAGTATAATACCGACAAATCCACCCACACCGTGGACCCCTACTACATCAAGCGCGTCATCATATTTAAACTTATATTTAAGCCAGGTAGCTCCAACATAAGCTAACAGCGCTGCTACAAAACCTATAGCTACTGCGCCCATAGGACCAACTGTGCCTGAGGCTGGAGTAATAGCTGCCAACCCGGCAATAGCCCCTGTTGCAAAACCAAGCGCGCTTGGTTTTCCGTTCTTTATCCATTCAATTGCAATCCATGTTAGTGCGGCTACGCATGGAGAAATTTGAGTCACTACAATAGCCATGGCAGCTGTACCATTAGCTGCAAGAGCGCTGCCTCCATTAAAACCAAACCAGCCTACCCAAAGCATTGCGGTTCCAGTGAGGGTCATAGTCATATTATGAGGAGGGGTAGGCATTGGATATCCTTTTCTTCTCCCTACCATAATAGCTGCTACAAGGGCAGCAACACCGGCTGTTATATGAACAACAATACCGCCTGCAAAATCAAAGACTCCCATATCACCAAAAAATGATCCTTCACCTCCCCAGACCATGTGCGCTATTGGGATATAAACCAGTATCACCCATATTGCAACGAACCAGAGTATTGCTGAGAATTTCATTCTTTCAGCAAAAGCACCTATGAATAAGCCTGGCGTAATGATTGCAAATGTAAGCTGAAAAGCAAAGAATGAGAGTTCAGGAATGCTTCCTGACATTGTATCCGGCCTGATCCCATGTAAAAAGAGCTTGTCTAAGCCACCCACAAAAGCATGAATATTCCATTCTCCTGCTACCATACCCGTCGTATCAAATGCAAGACTATAGCCAACAACAGTCCAGATTATAGTGACTACGGCAGTAACAGCAAAACACTGCATTAATACAGACAGCACATTCTTTTTTGCTACCAGTCCTCCATAAAACAAAGCCAGTCCCGGAATCATCATGAATAAGACCAATGCTGTAGATACCATGATCCAAGTTGTATCACCTGTATTTAAACCTTCTTGGGCTAATGCTAAATCTGGGAAAAATAGAAAAATGGGTAAAAAGGGTAGAAAAATCCCTTTTAGGGCTAATTTAGACATATCTCCATACCTCCGTATCTTTGTGTGTGACTATATTGTTGCAATAGTAATGCCAAATCAGAAAAAGTTATTTGCGATCTATCTGCAATTGCACAAAAATACTGTGGATAAAATCAATGATTGGGGGGAGTTTGAAACTTAAGATGATTAAAAAATGTGCAATAAGATTAGTCAGACAGAGTTTTGTTTAGTAAATATGGCAAGTTAGGAAGCACAAAAATTAAGCATCTTGTGCTTAATTTTTGTGCAGTCATGGAGTTCTATTTAATCTAACTATTGGTTTAAATTCACTAATACTCTACCCTTTTGCATACCTTGCAAAATAAGCTCGATATTACTATCAAGGTCCTGAAGTGTTATTTCGGTAGTCAACTGCTCGAGCTGATCAAGCTTCCACTCACTTGAGATTCTGTCCCATATTTGCTGTCTCAGTTTCATCGGGGAGTCTTGAGAATCAATCCCTACTAAAGAAACGCCCCTTAAGATGAAGGGATATACATTGATTGGAAGATCGGCTGAAGCCACATTTCCACAACAAGTTACGACTCCACGGGGATTGGTTGATTTAATCGCAGTTGCTAGTATTTCTCCACCTACCGCATCTACCACCCCCGCCCATCTGCTCTTTAAAAGCGGCTTTCCCGACTGGTCTTTTGAGTCCTCTCTGCTGATCACTTCTTTTGCACCGAGGTTGAGTAGGAACTCCGCTTGATCCGTCTTTCCCGTGGAAGCAACAACTTGATAGCCTGCTTTGGCTAGAATTGCCACGGCCACACTTCCTACACCGCCAGTAGCGCCTGTTACAAGCACCTCGCCCATTTCAGGCTTAATACCATACTCCTGGAGCCTGAGCACTGAGTAAGCAGCTGTATAGCCGGCTGTGCCGTAAATCATACTTTCCCTTAAAGATAAACCCTTTGGAAGAGTGACGACCCAATCTGCGGGAACTCTTATATATTCTCCGAATCCACCCCATGTATTGCAACCTAGATCATAGCCATGAACAATAACTTCCTGCCCAGATTCAAATCTACTATCGCCGCTTTCTTCAACAACGCCCGCCGCATCTACTCCGGGCGTGTGAGGGAATTTTCTAGTTACACCTCTATTTCCGGTGGCCGAAAGGGCATCTTTGTAGTTGAGAGAAGAATAATGAACTTTAACAAGCACATCTCCTTCCGGCAGATCATTTATAGATCGGTCCTTAATATTCCCAACAAACACATTGTTTTCGGTTTCTTCAACTACATATGCTTTAAAAGTCTTATCGCTCATTTGAATTTCTCCTAAGAAAGTTATTAAGAATAATATGTTCTTTATATATGGCTTTTATTATGACCAACTGCCGTTAAAAAGAAAATAATGATATATGATTCAGGGTGAGAAGGGATTAAATGACCAGCTTAAAAAGCAACTCCATAGAGGATTCCCTTTAGGTGAAACACGGATTTAAATATATATGAGCTAATTATCTTTAAGAATTATTGAGCTTTCTGAGCATCAACATAAATTTTGCCGCCTGCATCTGTAAATTCTTTTGATTTCTGATCCATACCTTGATCAATAGCATCCTTATCTGTAAGTCCGTGCTCTTCTGCGTAATCCCTGACGTCTTGAGTTATTTTCATAGAGCAGAATTTTGGTCCGCACATAGAGCAAAAATGGGCTACTTTTGCGCCCTCCGCTGGAAGTGTTTCATCATGGAACCCTTTTGCGGTATCGGGGTCAAGAGATAGATTAAACTGGTCGTTCCATCTAAATTCAAACCTGGCTTTGCTAAGAGCGTTATCTCTTACTTGGGCTGTAGGGTGCCCTTTTGCAAGATCAGCAGCATGAGCTGCAATTTTGTAGGTTATAACCCCTTCTTTTACATCCGTCTTGTTTGGTAAACCAAGATGCTCTTTTGGAGTAACATAGCAGAGCATCGCTGTTCCGTACCAGCCGATCATTGCTGCCCCTATGCCTGAGGTAATATGATCGTAACCCGGAGCAATGTCAGTTGTTAGAGGGCCTAAGGTATAAAAAGGCGCCTCATGACAATACTCAAGCTGTTTATCCATATTCTCTTTGATCATGTGCATCGGGACATGTCCCGGGCCTTCTATCATGACCTGCACATCATGCTTCCAAGCAATCTCGGTTAATTCCCCTATGGTTTTTAACTCTGCGAACTGAGCTTCGTCGTTGGCATCTGCAATTGAGCCAGGTCTAAGCCCATCACCTAATGAAAACGCAACATCATACTCTTTCATTAGCTCGCACATCTCTTCAAAATGAGTATAGAGGAAACTCTCTTTATGATGAGACAAACACCACTTAGCCATAATGGAGCCGCCTCGAGATACAATGCCGGTAACTCTGTTGATTGTAAGTGGCACATATCTTAGCAGTACTCCAGCATGAATGGTGAAGTAATCGACCCCTTGTTCAGCCTGCTCTACAAGTGTGTCTCTAAAGATTTCCCATGTGAGGTCCTCCGGGCTTCCGTCTACTTTTTCGAGCGCTTGATAAATTGGAACAGTGCCAATTGGAACCGGGGAATTTCTTATAATCCATTCTCTCGTCTCGTGAATGTTCTTACCCGTTGATAAATCCATTATCGTGTCTGCGCCCCATCTGCAAGACCACACAGCTTTTTCAACCTCTTCTTCAATGCTTGAGGTAACTGCTGAGTTTCCAATATTTGCGTTAATCTTAACAAGAAAGTTGCGCCCAATTATCATGGGTTCACTCTCAGGATGGTTGATATTATTAGGAATTATTGCCCTACCCTCTGCAACTTCCTTCATTACAAATTCAGGCGTGATAGCTGAATCAGGAATATTGGCGCCAAAATCCTCACCCTTGTGGTATCTGGCTAAATCGCCAAGCTGTTCTCTGAGCTCATCTATACGCTGGTTTTCTCTTATTGCAATAAACTCCATCTCTGCAGTAACTATGCCTTTTCTAGCATAGTGCATCTGTGATACATTGGAGCCGGGTTTTGCCCGAAGGGGTTTTCTAATATGCTTAAATCTGATGCCCTTAATTTTAGAGTCAGTTTCACTTCTTCTGGAAAATTCTGATGTAAAGTTTTCAAGCTCCATAACATCTCCGCGGTCTTTAATCCATTTCATCCTTAGAGGCTCAAGTCCGCGGTGAACATCAATATCTATATCCAGGTCTGTGTATGGTCCGCTTGTGTCGTAAACGGTGATGGAAGTATTCTTTGGGGACTCCCCATTTACTGCAAATGAAGTGTCTGAGTCTTCAAGCTCAATTTCCCGCATAGGAACTTCAATATCGTGAATTTTGCCTTTTACATATATTTTTTTAGATTTTGGGAAAGGGTCCCTGGTAATTGCACTTTTGTCCGGAATCCTTTCAATTTTGGCTCTTGTTCCCATTAGATGAACTCCCTTATATATTAACTTCTGAACCCATAAAGCAAATAAGCAATATAGCGACCACCCATAGTATAAAAGTATTGAGACAAAATCGCAATTATATCTTTATGTTGTGAATGTTAAAGAGTCTAGTAAAATAGATAGAATGTCACTTACTTTATTGGCTATAGAGTCGTCGTGTGATGAAACCTCAGCTGCTGTAGTACAAGACGGCACTAAGGTGTTGTCTAATGTGGTTGCTTCTCAGATTGATATTCACAAAGAGTATGGGGGAGTTGTGCCCGAAATAGCATCAAGAATGCACGTTGAGGTAATAATGCCGGTAGTAGACAAAGCTATAAAAGAGGCCAATATAGAAAAAGAGAATATCGATGCAGTCGCTGTTACACACGGCCCGGGTCTAATAGGAGCATTAATGGTTGGGCTTTCTACTGCTAAGGCTATGGCTTTTGGACTTAATATTCCGCTTATTGGCGTTAATCATCTAGAGGCCCATATGTCCGCAGTTCATCTGGAAAACAAGGTCTCGTTCCCCTTTGTGGGACTAGTAGTTTCCGGAGGGCATACGAGTCTATATCTCGTTAAGGGCTACACAGAATTTGAGCTATTAGGAAAAACAAGGGACGACG
>JBBDIN010000014.1:0-8792 GCA_040880385.1 Thermodesulfobacteriota bacterium
ATTAAACCACTTTACTGTGCCAATCTCACGTTCTGCCATGTTCGATTAACCTCCTTATGTATATTAGGTTGTGCTAGTGGTCCGGAATTACTGTCAGATGTATATCTTCGGTGAAACTAGAACTACTGCAAACTCTGCAATGACTATAACATATGATTCTGAGTTTAGCAACACAGATAATTAATATATGTCTCGTGTTCGTTATTAATAGCTAAAATGGAGCCTAATCTATTTATGTATATAGTGAGTCTACCATACTAGGCCTTTGCTTTCCTTACAAGTCTACAAATTTCTCTAATACAGATTATATAGTCATAGAATATGTATTAGTTTAAATCAGATAAAAGATAATTTCCATTAATTATTAGGGCTTACAATAGCCCGGCTCCTCTTTTTTCAACAATTTTCAAAATTCGGGAATCCTTTGTGGTTGCAAATGCAACTAAATTGGTGAGTACAAAAAATACGGGTTAAACCCGATAACAATGGAGGTAGTAAAATGAAGAAGTTATTTTTAGCAGGAGCGTTAGTAGTAGGACTTAGTATTCCAGCATTAGCGGTGGATTCAAATCAGGGGATTCAAGGTGGATATGTTACCACAAGCGCAGCAGACGCACTTACAGTACAAAAGTTGCATTCAAACAAACAGTCCAAAGGTGGGTATGTCGCCACAAGCGCAGCAGACGCGCTTACAGTACAAAAGCTAAACTCTGAGAACCAAAGCACAGGCGGCTATGTTGCAACTAGCGCAGGTGATTCTTTTGTTGTACAGAAGCTTAGAAATTCCTCACCTAATTCATAAACCATTGAAATATAGTTTGTCGATTAGGAAAAACAGTTGATAAGGTCTTTTCGTAGGAGAAACGATAATTCTAATACGAAAAGACCTTATTTTTTCTTTGTAAAATCAAGAATCTCTTGTATAAACCACACTTACAACTTCAAAGATTCTCAAGCTTAATCTAAATACTTTTTAATACCCCATATATCCTTTGCATACTCTGATATAGTACGATCGCTTGAGAACTTTCCTATACGTGCGACATTCAATATAGCTTTTTTTGTCCACTTTGATTTATTGGTGAACTCAAGCTCGATCTTCTTCTGCGTCTCTGCATATGATTCAAAATCGGCAAGATGGTAATAGACATCTCCATTATGTACCAATGATTCATATATCCAGTTAAACAAACCGGGTTCTTTCTGGCATAATGCGTCTGATTTAAAAGAATCCATTACTCTTTTTATATAATTATTGTTCTCATACAGATGATAAGGATCATAACTGTTTGTCTTTATTAGCTCCTTTATTTCTTCTGTTTTTAATCCACAAATAAATATGTTCTCTGGCCCCACTTCTTCCATAATCTCTATATTTGCTCCATCAAGAGTTCCTATAGTGAGTGCACCATTTAGAGCAAACTTCATATTGCTTGTACCTGAAGCCTCTTTACCGGTGGTAGAGATATGCTCGCTAACATCAGCTGCGGGGATTATTTTAGCAGCAAGCGAAACTTTATAATCAGGCAAGAAAACAACTTTGATTTGATCATTAACCCTCTTATCATTATTTACTAATTGGGCAAGATTATTAATAAGCTTAATAATATTCTTAGCCGCCCAGTAACCAGGCGCAGCTTTTCCTGCAAACACATAGGTCTTCGGCACTTTAAGCGTCAATCCATCCTGGACTATGCTGTAGTACTGATGGATGATATGCATAATATTTAGAAGTTGACGTTTATATTTGTGGATCCTTTTTACGTGAATATCAAAGAGAGATTCCGGATTAACTTTTATATGTGTCGAATCAAGAATATATTCCGATAGACGTTGTTTATTATTATTTTTTATTTGCTGAAAATTATAGACGAATTCTTCATTCTCATCATAATCTTCAAGTGACTTGAGCTTGTAAAGATCTGTAATCCAGGCATCACCGATAGTATTGGAAATTAATCCCGCTAACTCAGGATTAACATTTAGCAGCCATCTTCTCTGAGTAATTCCATTTGTTTTATTATTAAACTTCTTAGGCATCATCTCAAAGAAATCGGGCACCAAATCGGTTGTAATAAGTTTAGAATGAAGAGCTGCTACACCATTTACGGAATGACTTCCAACTATGGAGAGATGGGCCATTCTAACCTGTTTAGTATAACCCTCTTCAATAATAGACATTCTACTTATACGTCCCAAATCATCCGGCCATTTTGAGCTAACCTTATTAAGAAATTGCTTATTGATATCACAGATAATTTGAAGATGCCTCGGCAGTATACGCTCAAAGAGAGAAAGCGGCCATCTCTCCATAGCCTCGGGGAGTAAAGTATGGTTGGTATAGCCAAAGGTAGCTTCGGTTATATTCCATGCCCTATGCCAAGGCATACCATTTTCATCAACCAATATCCTCATTAACTCCACTATAGCTAATGCGGGGTGGGTGTCGTTAAGCTGTATAGCCACTTTTGAAGCAAACTTTCCAAAACTATTATTTCTTTTCATATAACGCCTTACAATATCCCGCATAGAGCAAGAGACCAAGAAGTATTCCTGTAATACTCGAAGCTCCTTTCCTTGATCTACATTATCAGAAGGATATAAGACCTTAGAGACAACTTCAGATGTTGTTTTTTGTTCTACAGCTTTTACATAATCTCCGCTGTTGAAAATATTCATATCAAATTCATTAGACGCCCTGGCTGAGTATAGCCTCAAATAATTAACCGTATTGCCTCCATACCCAACTATCGGCATATCATAAGGAACGCCATATAGAAATTTCCAATCTTTCCAGAACGGCCTGTAGTTACCATTGACGTCTTTTTGTATTTCTACTCTTCCATAAAGCGGAACAATACAAACTTCATCACTCTTTTCAATAAGCCAGGGAGATTCTTCTCTTAGCCAATAATCAGGCTGCTCAACCTGATAACCATTTACTATTTTTTGCTTGAATATGCCAAATTCATAATTAATACCGTAACCAAAACCGGGCATACCCAAAGTAGCTATAGAGTCCAGGAAGCAAGCAGCCAGCCTCCCGAGCCCTCCGTTCCCAAGAGCGGCGTCTGATTCAGTTTCAATAAGGTCAGAAAGTTGTATCCCAATTTTTTCAAGCGCGTCTTTACAAAGATCGTATATACCAAGATTGATCAAGTTATTTGAAAGAGATCTACCTATAAGATATTCCAATGATAGGTAGTACATACTTTTAACATCTTTATTGTTGTAACGATCCTCAGTCTTAAAAAGACTGTCAATCATGATCTCTCTTACTGCAAGCCCAAGAGAATAGAAAATATCCTCTGAGGATGCATCAGAGATTCTTTTCCCCATAGAATACTTTAGGTATTGAACAATTCTCTCACTTAACGAAGTCGCTTCTCGTGCAAAGTTTACATTGGTTTTAATCATCAAAATCTACTCCCATTAAGAATATAGATTAACCATAAGATATATTATTTGGGAAATGGTGAGCAATTGAAAAAGTAAATATATTTAATTCCTATCAGTCTGCAAAGCCGGGACACTTAGACTTTTAGTATTACTGGGTATAATAGGAACACAATATCGGGAAATTAAAAATATTACAATATCCATATGAAAACTCTCGCAAACGTAATTAACCATCCAACTTTTATTACCGACTACGATATATATTTATTCAAACAAGGCAGCAATAACAACCTATATAACAAATTAGGCTCTCATCTATTGGAATTAAATGGTGTAAAGGGGACGCATTTTGCAGTATGGGCTCCTAATGCTGAATATGTTTCTGTTATAGGAGACTTTAACGGTTGGAACAAGGAATCACATCCACTTAGTGTAAGATGGGATGAATCAGGAATCTGGGAAGGATTTATACCTAATTTAGAAGAAAACACCCTATACAAATACAATATCGTCTCAAAAATCAATAACTATAAAGTCGAAAAAGGAGATCCATTTGCTTTTAAGTGGGAAACTCCACCTAAAACTGCTTCAATAGTTAAAGAGTTAGACTATGCTTGGAATGATGAAGAGTGGTTAAAGAATAGAGAAAAGCATAATTCGTTGAACTCTCCCATGTCTACATATGAGCTACATATAGGTTCTTGGAAAAGAATCCCTGAACAGGGAAATAGATCATTAAACTATAGAGAACTTGCTGTTGAGCTTGCGCAATATTTAAATGAAGCCGGATTTACACATGTAGAATTTATGCCTGTAATGGAGCATCCTTTCTATGGATCGTGGGGATATCAAACCACCGGGTATTTTGCACCAACCAGCAGATACGGTTCTCCTCAAGATTTTATGTATTTAGTTGACCACTTACACCAACACGGCATTGGAGTAATACTCGACTGGGTTCCTTCCCATTTTCCAGGAGACGAATTTGGGCTCCATTTCTTTGATGGAACTCATCTCTATGAACATGAGGATAAACGAAAAGGGTATCACCCTGATTGGGATAGCTACATATTCAATTACGGCAGAAATGAAGTGAAGTCTTTTTTGATTAGCAGTGCGGAGTTCTGGCTTGATAAATACCACATCGATGCTTTACGTGTAGACGCCGTTGCTTCCATGCTATATCTGGATTATAGCAGAAAGGATGGGGAGTGGATTCCAAACGAGCATGGTGGCAATGAGAACCTGGAAGCAATAAATTTAATAAGGGAATTAAACAAATCTGCTTACACAGGCCACCCTGGTATACAGACAATCGCTGAGGAATCTACGGCATGGCCGATGGTATCTAAACCTACAGATGTCGGGGGGCTAGGTTTTGGAATGAAATGGAATATGGGGTGGATGAACGATACGCTAAAGTATTTTGAGAAGGATCCTATACACAGAAAATATTACCATAACATGCTTACATTCAGCATGATTTATGCCTTTAATGAAAACTTCGTATTATCTCTGTCTCATGATGAAGTTGTATATGGAAAGGGTTCACTGTTTAACAAAATGCCTGGGGATGAATGGCAAAAAGCGTCTAATCTTCGAGCACTGTATGGCTATATGTTTGGGCATCCTGGGAAGAAGTTGCTCTTTATGGGTGGAGAATTTGGTCAATGGAGTGAATGGGACCATGAGCGAAGCTTGGATTGGCATCTCTTAGAAAACCCTTTAAACGCTGGCATCAAAAAATGGGTGAGTGACCTTAATAGTTTTTATAAAGACCAACCAGCATTGTATGAAATCGATTTTTCTTCTGAAGGGTTTGAATGGAGAAATGTTGATGACAATGAAAGCAGCATAATAAGTTTTATTAGGAAATCTAATAAAGATTCTGATGTAATATTAGTAGTTTGCAACTTCACACCCGTTGTTAGAGACAGTTATAAAATCCATGTTCCCACCAGAGGTTATTGGCGGGAATGCTTAAATAGCGATGCCCTAATTTATGGGGGAAGCGGAGTTGGTAACAGTGGCGAAGTAGAGACAAAAACCGACGCTAACGGCGAGGGAAATAACTATATTGACATATGTCTACCACCTTTAGGTGTGCTCTTTTTTAAATTTGAGCCTAACGTGGCATAATTATTGCAAATATACCAATTAGTTTTAAATACAAAGTTCCTAAAACAATATTGTGACGAATGAGTTAAAACCCTTAAAAATAAGGCCGGGAAATAATCAACCTCTTGGTGCAAAATGGGACGGTAAAGGAGTAAATTTTGCTATCTACTCCGAACGTGCTCAAATGCTAGAACTGTGTCTATTCTCAAGTGATAGTGAACACAGAGAATATGCCAAGATTAAGATCAATGCTAAAACTGATAACATATGGCACTGTTATATTCCCGGTTTAGGGCCGGGGCAACTATATGGGTATAGAGTTTATGGCCCCTACGATCCTAAGTCAGGTCTCAGATTTAATCCGAACAAACTACTACTAGATCCTTACTCTAGAGCAATATCAGATGAGATCAGTCTAAACGATTTCCATTATGATTATATTGCAGATAAAGCTGAATCCGTATTCTCACTTGACCCAATAGACAGCGCACCATACATGCCCAAAAGTGTAGTTGTAGATACAAGCTTTGATTGGGACAATGATAGCAATCCACTAATTCCATGGTCTGACACAATAATCTATGAGCTGCATGTTAAGGGATTTACTATAGAAAATCCTGAGATACCCGAGTCAAAAAGAGGCACCTATGCAGGTCTATGCTCCCCCCCGGCTATTAAATATATAAAATCACTAGGAATAACCGCAGTTGAATTAATGCCTATTCATCATAGTGTTTCCGAGAGAAGACTTTTGAACGAAGGGCTAACTAATTACTGGGGTTACAACACTATCGGGTTTTTTGCCCCTGATTCGCGGTTTTCCAGTACGGGGAAAAACGGCCAGCAGGTAGTTGAATTTAAAAACATGGTAAAGACATTCCACCAAGAAGGAATAGAAGTAATACTTGACGTTGTATACAACCATACCGCTGAGGGAAGCAATATCGGCCCCACCCTTTCATTTCGTGGGATAGACAATCTTTCCTACTACAAACTTGATAAAGATAATCTAAGCCAGTATGAAAATTATACAGGTACCGGTAACTCTATAAATACTACTAACCAGTGTGTAGTGCAGCTTATTATTGACAGCCTAAAATACTGGGTCAATGAAATGCATGTTGATGGATTCAGGTTTGATCTAGCTACCGTTCTTGGCAGAGGGAAGAAGGATTTTCATAGACATCACCCCTTACTAGAATCTATTTGTAACGATCCTATTTTATCTAGAGTAAAGCTAATAGCAGAGCCATGGGATATAGGATATGGAGGATATCAGGTAGCCAATTTCCCCGATCCTTTCTCAGAGTGGAACGATAAATACCGCAACACCACTAGGCAGTTCTGGAGAGGTGACACCGGACAACTAGCGGATATGGCCTATAGGATCAGCGGTTCAAGCAATTTATATTTTCTTCGCTCCAAAGGTTCACATACTAGTATAAATTACATATGTTCTCACGACGGATTTACACTTGAAGATCTCGTATCATACGAGAATAAGCACAACCTCGCCAACCTTGAATCTAATAAAGACGGAACAAATGGCAATTTCAGTTATAACTTCGGATTTGAGGGAGAAACTAAGAATAAAGAAATATTAAAGCGTCGAGAAAGGCAAAAAAGAAACTTCTTGGCTACTCTATTTCTTTCTCAAGGAACCCCAATGCTCCTGGCCGGAGACGAATCAGGAAGAACCCAAGAAGGCAATAATAATTCCTACTGTCAAGACAACAGCATTTCATGGATGGACTGGAACAGGGCCAAAAAGAATAAAGAGCTGATTGAATTCTGCAAAAAGTTAATACAGCTAAGGGCAAATTCTCCTGTATTGAAAAAAGGGGCATTTTTTGATGGGCATAATATAAGAGGAACTGAAATTAGAGACCTTGTATGGTATTTGCCTGATGGGGATGAAATGACACATGAAAACTGGGAAGATAGCGAACTCAAGTCTTTTGGTTTGGTAATGGCTCTTGAAGATTGTACGAAGTCAGATGAGAATGAAAAGTTTATTATAGAGAATTCATTGATGATACTGCTAAACGCATCATCTGAGACTATAAAATTCACAATACCTGAAAATAATATATCACAGTATTGGGAAGTTGTAATAGATACTTCGTGTAACACTTTAAATAAAAAGTCTTTGACTTTTTCTCCAGAAGATACATATAAAATGATTGATAAATCCTTAGTTTTATTAAAACCCCGAAAAAGCAGATTACCAAAATCCTAACACGGCATATTAAGATGAGCGAAAGAACAAGCGGCATACTACTTCATATCACCTCTCTACCTTCAGCGCATGGAATCGGTGATTTTGGGCCTTCGTCATATGAATTTGTCGATTTTCTTAAGAAATCCAAACAAACATACTGGCAAGTTTTACCACTTAACCCTACAGAACAAATTTATGGAAATTCTCCTTATAGTTCTTCTTCATCATTTGCAGGGAACCCACTGCTAATCAGCCCTGAAGTACTAATTCAGGATGGATATTTATCCAAATCTGATTTACTTGATCCACCCCGATTTCCAAAAGATAGCGTTGATTTTGAATTAGCTTTATCACACAAAACAGATTTACTTAAAACTGCGTTTGAATCGAATTTGAGAGGTATTGCACAGTATAGTGATTTTAGAAAATTTTGTATAAAAAACAAGCATTGGCTTGATGATTACTGCCTATATACATCGATAAAAAGCGAATCTAATTTTGAAACATGGCAGAATTTCCCAACTGACTTACGAAATAGAAAGAGGCAATCGCTGGATGACTGGTATGAGAAAGAGGAACACTTCATTTTATATAACAAATTTCTTCAATACATTTTCTTTAAACAGTGGGATTCTTTAAAGAAATACTCCAATGATAACGGCATAAAAATAATAGGCGATATCCCCTATTATGTAAATTACGACAGCTCTGACGTTTGGGTAAATCAGGAAATATTCAAACTGGATGACAATAAAAATCCGGAATTCATTGCCGGCGTGCCACCTGATTACTTCAGCAAGACTGGTCAGCTATGGGGTAATCCGGTTTACAGTTGGGATAAGCTGAAGGAAACACAATACTCGTGGTGGTTAAAACGAATCGGACATAATCTATCAATGTTTGATAAACTAAGGCTTGATCATTTCAGGGGCTTTGTATCTTACTGGGAAGTAAATGCTGAGGAGACTACCGCTATAAATGGAAAATGGGTACATGTTGATGCAGAAAACTTTTTCGACAACTTATTCTCCCGCTTTGACAAAAGTAAATTCAT
>JBBDIN010000015.1:0-8557 GCA_040880385.1 Thermodesulfobacteriota bacterium
CAATGGAGATTTATCAGCGCCAAGATCAGGAATATATATTTTTTTCACATCTTTATTAAGTGTATCTTTAAGAAAATCACCTATACCCCTTATAAGCGATAAAGAGCCTGAAATTTCAATAGTCTTGATTTTCACTTTAACTTCAAGCTCAAAAAACTGAACAGTCTTTTTAATTTCACTAAGTATAGGCGCAAAACACTCTTCTAAGTTAGATCCGTCTTGGTTACCAATATCTAATTGGCTAAAATCCTGGTAATAATCCATCTCTCCGATCTGATTGAGTTTATTTAAAAACATCTCAACAGACTTGGTTGAAGATCTGACCCGCCTGATTCCGTTTTCATCAAATAACATGTAGCTAATTTCACTGTCGCCAAGATCTATAAGCAGCAGTGGCCTCTCACTAGAAAGAAATTCATTAAGAGCGCTAAAGGCCAGTGGTGTGTAAGTGATTATTTTTGGATCTATTCCATGTTCATTGAAAGATCCAATTAATTCAGACACGTGGTTTTTTTCAAAAACGCATACTAACGCCTCACTTCCTGCTCCATTTTTGACAAGATGATAACCGTGTATTTTTTCCCTAGGATCAAAGGTTGCAAGGTTCTCAAGCTCGTATTCATAAACCTGATCTATCTTCTTAGGATCTGAGAAGGGAAAATTCACAACTCTTATGGAAGTTGGGCTTTGAACAATAGAGGCTGCTATATCGCCCTTGGGAAGAGAATAGGCCTTAAATACTTCAGATAGTGAATCAGAGTCTCCTTGGGGAGAAGAGGAGATTTCCGTCCTAATTGTTTGTAGTAATTGGACATCCCTTAATCCTCTCTTAATTAGGGAGATTTTTATATCTTTGCTACCTATATCTAGCCCAACAAATTTTCCGTACATATTTTAAGTAATCTACTTAATCTTTATAGTTTAACTCTAAAGTAAAGGTGGTTTAAAGTCAAATAAAACTACATAGCCCGAGCCCTTGTAAGAGTGAGTACTTGAACTTTGTATGCCCCTGATTTAAGTAGCATTTTAGAACACTCATCACTGGTTGAGCCCGTTGTAAACACATCGTCTACTAATAACACTGACTTCTCCTTATAGCTCTTATCCGTTGCAACTGAAAAAGCTCCCCTTACGTTGATTCTTCTCTCACCCTCATCTCTAATTTCTATCTGTGGGATTGTGTCTCTTGTCCTCTTAAGTCCAAATAAGTCACATTGGACTCCTTTATATTTTGCAATCCCGCTTGCGAGAATTACTGATTGGTTGTATTCCCTATGTCTTAATTTATCTATGTGTAAAGGAACCGGTACTACAGAATCAAACTCATCTAAATCGTCGGGGAAATTAGTTTTTAAAATCTCCAAAAGAAGCTCACCATAACTTAGCTTTCCTTCGTATTTAAAACTTATTATAAGATCTCTGATGCTGCCTTCATAAATGGCAATTGAGCGCGCCTTCTCAAAACTATAGCTATCTTTAATACATTTACTACAGAGATTGTTTGTATTCTCTGATTCCAGCTCTGAATCATGCTTAGCCTGATTATTAAAGAATCCAAACGGAACCCCACATTTACCGCAAAAACTCCAATTATTAATGAACCCTATATCGCTTAAGCACGACTTACAAAGCTTCTCGTTTTTAAGTGATGCTTTGCCGCAGGAAGGACAGACTTTGGGGAATAAGATATCGAGCATATATTAAAAGTTACTATTAGTTAAGGCTAATACAAATGGTTAAGGCTAATAAAAAGTTTATTTCCCAATTCAATTCCAGACTAATATAAAGGATGCCATGTTTTGGAAATGAAAGTTTTGGAAATGAAAAGAAATAAAACTATACCCTCATAGGCATAATTACAGAGATGTAAACTTCGTCGTCATCCGGCTTAATCACGGCCGGGCTAAGCTCATCAATAAGCCCGATTTGAACTTTTTCCTGTGTAATCGCCTCTAGTACATCCATAAGATACCTAGCATTAAATCCAAGCTCAGCAGGTTCTCCTGAATACTCTAGAGCAATAGATTCTTTAGCCTCACCAAATTCAGGCGAAACTGAAGCCAGGGTCATTACATCTTTTTCAATGTTAAGTTTTACGCTTCTAGTTTTTTCTGAAGAAAGAATCGAAACTCTTTTTAAGGCGCTTAAGAGCTCATCCTTGCCTATCTTAATTGTTACTTTAGTTACCTCTGGGGTTACTTGCTTATAGTCTGGGAAATCAGCGTCTATGAGCCTTGCTATAAGAACTATATTCTCACCCTCTGCCATAAAGAAGTTGTCCCCCACACCGATCCTAACTGTTTCAGATAATCTTAAAACCTTTCTAAGCTCAGCCACTCCCTTTTTGGGAACTACGAACCCCTTATCGAATTTAACCCCACCATCAATCTTCTTTTCTACAAGCGATAAACGATGTCCGTCTGTAGCCACAAGCCTCAAGTTTTTCTCGCTAGACACTTCAAAAAATATACCTGCAAGATTTCTCCTCAGCTCATCTGGAGAAACTGCAAAGATTGTTTTGGATATCATGTCCTCTATTAAAAAGCTCTCTACGCTAAATAAATTATCTGAATGAAGCTCAGGGATAATTGGAAAGTCCTCGCTCGGAAGCCCTGCAATCTTGAAGTTTGCAGAGGAGCTTCTAATTTCAACCCAGTGATTCCCTATTTCTTCAATCTCAATTTGGCCATCCGGGAGCTCTTTAACAATCTCATATAGTTTTCTTGCCGGAATTGCTAAACTGCCTTCTTTTTGAACCTCTGCATCACACCAAGTACTCATGGTTGTCTCAAGATCGGTAGCTGAAATTTCTATCTTGTTATTTTTCAAAGTAATTAGAACATGGGAGAGAACAGGCATAGTTGCACGCCTTTCTGAAATCCCCTGAACCAAACCTAACTTTAGTGAGAAATCCTGTACCTGGGTTTTAAATTTCATATAACTACTCCTGTTTCTATAATATTAAATATTATTCTTATATATAATAGTAATAATAGTAGGGCATGTGAATTTGTGGACAAATACCCTCTTTGCCCCGTAATTAAAGCGATAGGCGCTGTTTTTTGTGTTGATAGACATGTTGATGTTTGTTGTCATTTATTAACTCTTATCCACAGGGACTTAATAATATACACCTTTTAACTTTTTATCCACAAAAGCACACACATAGTTCTGCACTGTTTATCCACTCATTAGAGTTTCGATTTTTCTTGATAAAGAATCCACAGTGCTTGTTAGTGAAGGGTCGTTTCCTAAAAGTTTTTCAATTTTTTTAACTGCATGAATAACTGTAGAATGATCTTTGCCTCCAAACTTTTCTCCTATTTCAGGATATGAAGCGCCTGTGTATCTGCGGGCTAAATACATAGTAACTTGTCTGGGTACAGCTATGCTTTTTTGCTTTCTCTCCGATTTTAAATCCTGAACCCTCATTCCGTAAAAATTTGCAACTTCTCTCTGGATACTTTCTATAGTGACAAATCTATTATCCTGATTTTTTACTATGTTTTTTAATACTTCTTTAGCGAGGTCAATAGAAATCTCTGCATTCAGCAATTTTGCATGAGCAATTATATTTGTCAGAGCTCCCTCTAGTTCTCTAATATTTGATGTAGTATTCTTTGCAATATAAAGCCCAACCTCATTTGGTAACACAATCCCCTGGCTTTCAGCAATATTCTTAATTATCGCAATCCTGGTCTCAGTCTCAGGAGGCTGTATATCTGTTATTAAACCCCATTCAAATCTAGATCTGAGCCTTTCCTCTAAATACGACATGTCTTTTGGAGACTTATCACTTGTTAGAACAATCTGTTTTTTGGATTCATATAGTGTGTTAAAGGTGTGGAAGAACTCCTCCTGGGTGCTCTCTTTACCGGCAATAAACTGTATGTCATCTATAAGGAGTACATCACATCCAAATCTATAGCGGTTTCTAAACTCCTCCATCTTGTTGGATCTAATGCTGTTTATTACCTGGTTAGTGAAGTGCTCTGCAGATATACAGCACACCCGGGCCATGTTTGAAGTTGATTTTAAGACCTCGTTACCTATGGCATTAATAAGGTGAGTTTTCCCAAGCCCAACTCCGCCGTAAATAAAAAGCGGATTGTAAGCTTCTCCGGGCTTTCTTGCAACTGCAGTAGATGCTGCGTGAGCGAACTGGTTGCTCGGCCCTACTATGAACTTATTAAAAGTATAGTTCGGGCTCAAAAAGCCTGTAAATAAATCGGATTTCCGCTCTTTTTGCTTGTTAAGATTTTTAGACTGAGCCATATCTTTTGGATCATGATCACTATCTTCTGATATGATTTTTACTTCTATATCGACGCCATAAATCTCCTTTACCGTGTCGCCAATAAATTCTAGGTAGTGATTTTCAATCCAGTCTCTGTCAAACTCGTTTTTCGCCATAAGCACTAACAAATTTTCAGATTCAGTAATAGCCTTAAGCGGTGAAAACCAGAAGAAAACCTGTGGATTAGATTTCTTTGCTATCTCTTTAAGTACATCATCCCAGTCTACATTTTTTGACGGTTTATCTAAGTCCAATTTTTTCTCGGAAATAGAATTAGGGATATCCGATTGTGTTATAAAAAATTCTAATCCCCTATCATCATTAGTGCTTTCTGAAAAAAGAGATCTAAGATCATGTTTTAGGGGTGTTCGTTTTGTAGTCAATTATCCTCCGATATCCTTATCAAAAGAAAACTTATCCACAATCTATCAACAGCATGTGGATAACTTTTGTGTAGAAAATTAGTCTGTGAAGTGTCCCATCCAATCCGGTAGGATACATCCTAACAGATCGGAAAATACCTTGTCAAGTTTTTTTTTATTGTTGCGTAATTACAGTAAGTTACATAAGATTTTTGGTAACCAGTTTATCGCTCTTTTTTTTATCAAAATTTGCTTTACTGAGTAGTTATCCACAGCTGTGAACAGTACAATTTTATGCAAATAACTGAAAACATAGATTTTTTTAAGAAAAATGAGGGCAATTTCTCTAGGACTTCTTATTGATATTTTTTATGTCGAAAAATTATCTTCCTGAGCAATTCTAATACCTTCTTTTTCATCCACCCTATTAAGTAAGAATGCGCCTATGATAAAGAACATAATTAGTGATAAAATACTGAGCCTACTTGTGCCAGTAATTTGTGTTACCACTGCAAAAACTAAAGGTCCAATTATGCCTGCAAATTTTGAACTCGTACCATAAAAACCATAAAATTCACAAGTCTTTGATTTGGGCAGCATTGAGCCAAACAAGGATCGACTTAGAGCTTGGGTTCCTCCTTGCACAGTGCCTACCAAAAATGCGAGTATCCAGAAATGAAGAGCAGTCTGCATGAAGTATCCGCCAATCGAAATAATAGTGTAAACAAATAATCCAATCATAATTGAGTTTTTAGTTCCTATATATTTTGCAAGCCTTCCAAATGCGAAAGCAAAAGGAATACCGACGAACTGTGTCATCAGAAGGGCGCCAATAAGCGTGGTCTGGTCTATACCTATCTCGGCTCCATAAATCGTTGCCATTTTTATTATCGTTCCAATGCCGTCGTTATAGATCCAGAATGCAATTAAGAAGAGAAGTAATTGCCTGTAGTTCTTGAGTTCTTTAAAAGTAACAGCAAGTCGTTTAAAGCCGCCACTCAGAGGATTATTGTACTTTACTTTATTTCCTTCAACTTTAGGCTCTTTAACATTTCTTATTATGGGAATTGTAAAGACTGCCCACCATATTGATACTGTCACAAAAGATAAACGAGTGGCAAGCATTGTGTCAGACATGAATTCAATCATCAAGACATTTATGCCAAGTAAAATGCCTCCACCCAGGTACCCAAGCGCGTATCCTTTTGTGGACACCTGATCGATATTTTCCGGTCCGGCAACTTCAGGTAGAAGCGAGTTGTAAAATACTTCAGATGTCGCAAACCCTATGTTGCCTACAATAAAAAAGATAGAAGCCATCAACCAGTCGCCGGTGGTAACAAAATAAAGAAGTGCTGTGGCAAATATCCCAATGCCAGCAAAAGTCATTAATAGTTTTTTCTTTGAACCTGAGTAATCCGCTATAGCTCCCATAATAGGTGCCAGCAATGCGGTAATTAATAGTGCCGCCGCAGTTGTATATCCCCAGTATGCAGTGGCTGTATTACCAGGCAGTGTTGCACCCGCAACCCGGCTGTAGTAAATCGGAAGTATGGCGGCCATGACAGTTGTAGCAAATGCGGAATTTGCCCAGTCGTACATACACCAGCTTAGGATTTCTCCGCTCTTATTTTTTTGAGAATCAGCTGCAGACATTATTTACCTTGAGAGGTTAGAGGAGACTATTTAAACCTCAGATTATTTACTAAATATTATTATTAGAATTAACTTAAAAGCAATGAACCGAAATCTTCTATGATCCGATAGCTCATTTATAACATATGAATTAAGTAGCTATGAAGGTTTTTATTTCTGGATTAATAATAACCTAAGCAGCCAACCTAAATGGTAACTATTCCCACCTAGTAATAACTTGAAATTAGTCTCTATTTGTGCGATAATTTATTCAATTGACTAATTGGGTTGGATAAGGAAATTAATCGATCGGAGGTTACTATGATAAGTAAACAAATTCAGGATGCTTTAAACAATCAGATAAAGAACGAATATTTTTCTTCATACACTTATCTTTCCATGGCAGCATACTGCGAATCCATCAACATGCAGGGTTTTGCAAGTTGGATGAGGCTACAGAGTCAGGAAGAGCTTGCGCACGCAATGAAGCTCTTTGATTACGTCCTTAACCGTGACGGACGAGTCGTTCTTCACGCTATAGATAAACCACAGGCTAAGTTCAAGTCTTTAAAAGAGATATTCCAGATAGTTCTCGATCACGAAAGAGAAGTTACAGGGATGATAAACAAGCTCTATGAACAGGCGCTGAGTGAAAACGATCATGCCACCGCTGTAGAGCTACAGTGGTTTATTCAGGAACAGGTAGAAGAAGAAAAAACCGCAAATGAGATTTTAGATAAACTTAAGTTAGCAGGTGACAGCGGTTCAGCTCTCCTTATTTTGGATACACAGCTCTCTGAGAGGAGCACGGCTCAGTAGCTGTTTAATATTGTTCAATTCATGAATTTTGATTTAAATCAAAAATCCCATTTAGGTTTAAATACCTAGATGGGATTTTTTGGATATAAGTATGGATAAAAATGTTTTTGAATTCTGGTTTGATTTTGCAAGCACATATTCCTATCTATCGGTCTACCGTATTAAACACCTTGCTCAAGAACATGGCATTAAAATAAGATGGAACCCCTTTTTACTTGGCCCAATATTTAACAGTCAGGGTTGGGACACATCTCCATTTAACATATACAAAGCAAAAGGAGATTATATGTGGCGTGACATCACGCGCCTGAGTGAGAAGTATCAGATACCTTTTAAAAGACCTAGCCAATTTCCACGAAACGGACTGTTGGCTTCAAGGATCGCATTGGCTTTTGAGAGCGAGAGCTGGGTTCCTGAATTTATAAGGGGAGTATTCAGCGCAAATTTCGTAGAGGATAAAGACATAGCCGATGAAGAAGTTATATCTTCTATTTTGAACTCATTAGGTTTAGATGCAGTTAGTATTATTGCCCAGGCTAAGTCGCAAAAGAGTAAAGATAAACTAAGAGCGCAGACTCAATTGGCCACGGATAAGGGCATCTTCGGTGCGCCTAGTTTTGTAATTGGGGAGGAAATATTCTGGGGAAACGACAGGCTTGAGGACGCCTTTTTGTGGTATAAAAAACACGACTAATATTTTCTACATATTCCTTCGGTACTGACCGCCCACTTCGTAAAGCGCGTGGGTGATCTCGCCAAGCGTGCAAAACTTTACAGCTTCCATTATTTTCTCAAAAGTATTCTCATTATTAATCGTGGCATTTTGCAGATTCTTTATAACTTCACGTGATTCTTTTTTATAGCGGTCTGTTGCCAATTTAACGAATTCGACCTGATAATTTTTTTCATCATCTGTCGAGCGTGTTACTTCACTTGGAGTAATGGTGGGTGAGCCCTCATCTGATAAATATGTGTTTACCCCTATAACGGGATATTCTCCACTGTTTTTACGAGTTTCATAATAGAGCGACTCTTCCTGAATCTTACTCCTCTGATACATTTTTTCCATTGCGCCCAAAACCCCTCCCCTCTCAGTCAGCCTATCAAATTCTCTAAGCACAGCCTCTTCAACAAGCTCTGTTAGCTCTTCAACGAAAAATGAGCCCTGAAGCGGATTCTCATTTTTGGCGGACCCGAGTTCTCTGTTGATAATAAGCTGTATTGCTATTGCTCTTCTTACCGATTCTTCCGTAGGGGTCGTAATCGCTTCATCATAGGCGTTTGTGTGTAGGGAATTACAGTTGTCATATATGGCGGTCAATGCCTGAAGAGTGGTCCTAATATCGTTAAACGAAATCTCCTGTGCGTGGAGCGACCTGCCGGAGGTCTGAATATGGTATTTGAGTTTTTGAGAGCGCTCGTTGGCTCCGTATTTTAACTTCAT
>JBBDIN010000016.1:0-8551 GCA_040880385.1 Thermodesulfobacteriota bacterium
TTCCTTTATATAGCGAAGTGAACATACAACGTGGCCTAGATACCCATCTGCTACCTCTGCAGAAGCACTAATCATATTGCTCCCTACACCAGCCAAATATATTGGGAAACTCTCTCTAACCGGCTTAAAAGCTCTGTGATACCCTTTGGTGGAAATATTGTAATACTCCCCCTCAAAAGACAATTCATCGCCATTATGAACTCCGGAGCTGATTAATTTTATTAGCTCGATGCATTCCTTTATCCTCGTTACCGGCTTTCCGTGGTTAATGCCGTGCCACATCTCATTAGTACGTTTCGCCCCTGTGCCTAATCCAAGGATCAATCTGCCCTTTGAAATTTCATCCAGGTCAAGTGCTGTAAGTGATGTGATCAAAGGACTCCTTACAAATGCCAATGCGACTGCGGTCCCTAGTTTAATATTATGTGTTGAATGAGCTACAGCTGAGAGCTGCTGAAAGGTAGTTCTATAAAGTTCCGTCGCCCAGACAGAATCGAAGTTTGCATCTTCAGCCTTTTTGGCCAAAAGAGTTAGGTCTAAAATACTATTTGCATCTAAAATTAATCCGACTGGTTTCACTTATCTCATCCATCCTTAAATCTACCATATAAAACAAAGGCGGCCCATTGGGCCGCCCGTTGATAAGCAAGTTCAATCTACATATATAGTTTAAAATTTGTTAGTTTCTATATTGAAGAAAACAATTAGTCTTCTTTCTTTTCAGACTCTTCATCTGCCTCAGCTTCTGAGCTTTCTTCTACAACATCCTCTGATACTTCTTCAGCCTTTGCTTCTATTTGCTCTTCCGGCTCCGCTTCAGCTGAAGGCTCTTCAACACTTTCTTCAGCAGGGGCTGCTGCAAGTTCCTCAGCAGGTTCACTTTCAGCTACTGCTACTTCTTCTGCTTTAGCTTCAGGTGCTGTAGCTTCTTCGGCCACTGTTTCTTCTGTTACAGCTTCCACAGTTCCAGCTACAACAGCTGCCTCTGCTACAGTTTCTGTAATTGTTTTTTCTTCCTCTTCTATTAATCCTAGCTCTTCTGCTGATTCCTTTTTAGAACTCTTAGCCTTAGCACCGCCGTCCTTGACGCTAGCTTTAGCAGTCTTCTTTGGAGCAGCTTTAGCTTTCTTTTTCTTATTAGGTTTATACTCTTCTTCAACTAATTCGATGATTGAAATTGGAGTGTTGTCGCCCTTTCTGAATCCTAACTTTGTTATTCTTGTATAACCGCCCGGACGCTCTTTAAACCTCTTTGCCAATTCATCAAAGAGTTTTTTTAATACTTCTTTATCTCTTACAAACGCTCCCGCTTGTCTTCTTTTATGAAGTGTGTCCTCTTTAGCAAGTGTAATTATCTTCTCTGCAACCCTTCTAATTTCTTTTGCTCTAGTGTCGGTTGTTTTTAGTTTTTCATTACGAAACAAATCGGTAACCATATTACGAAGCATAGACTTTCTATGTTTCGTTGTTACTCCAAGTTTCCGTCCAATTCTTCTATGTCTCATATCCTAATCTCCAATTTGTCCGCAGTTAATTATTGAGTAGGCAATCTCTCGCCACGTTTTTCTTTCTCAGCCTCGAATACTTCTTTATCAATCGCAATTCCAAGATTAAGACCCATTTCTTCGATCCTTTCTCTAATTTCGACCAACGATCTTTTCCCAAAATTTTCTAAATTAAGCAAATCATCCTCTGATCTTTGAACTAAATCACCGGCATACTCTATCCCCGCTTTTCTTAAACAGTTAAGAGATCTTGCCGAAAGATCCATCTCTTCGATTGTATTAAATAGAATTTCTTCTGTACCCCTAATTTCTTGCTTCTCTTCGCTCTCTGGAACTTCATCAACCTCTGATTCATCAAAGTTAATAAATATTGCAAGTTGATTTTTTACAATTTTTGCAGCATACGCGATTGCGTCTTCAGGCAATATAGTCCCGTTTGTCCAAATCTCTATCGTAAGCCTTTGGAAGTCAGTACGTCTCCCTACTCTTGAATTAGTCACGGCATAATTAACTTTTCTTACTGGAGAAAACAATGCATCTATTGGAATAACTCCGATAATGGTTTGAAGCTCTCCCCTTCTCTCAACTGCTTCATAACCTCTTCCCATTTCCACAGTCATTTCCATCTCAAGTTTTGCACCTTCAGCCAAAGTTGCTATATGGTGATCGGGATTTAATATCTCAACATTCTGATTGAGAATTACATCCCCAGCTTTGATATTGCACTCCCCACTAGCACTAACGGTTATAGTTTGTGTTTCATAAGAATGCATTTTTAATTCAATGCCTTTTAAATTGATAATAATCTCTGTTACATCCTCTTTTACTCCAGGGAGAGAAGAGAATTCATGCAAAACTCCGTCTATTTTAATGGAGGTAATTGCAGGTCCTTGAATGGAAGATAAAAGAACCCTTCTTAGAGCATTTCCTAATGTAACACCATAACCACGCTCCAAAGGTTCGCAAATGAATTTTGCGTAAAATGGAGAAGCACTTTTTTCTTCAATTTCTATTCTTTTCGGTTTAATAAGATCTTGCCAATTTTTTTGAAAATCTGTCACCGTATCTTCCTCCATTGTATCAATCTTGCCATATGTATCAATCTTGCCTTAATTTGCTCTTTAGTATAAGAAAATATTAAATATGATTTTCTATTATACTCTTGAATAAAACTCAACAATTAGCTGCTCATCAATTGGGAAAGTCACATCTTCTCTAATAGGCAGCTTAGTTACCGTGCCTATATAATTCTCTTCATCAAGACTGAGCCATTCAGGAATTCCTCTTCTAGATCTGAATTCAAGGGCTTCATGCACTCTTTGCAATTTTTTGCTCTTTTCTCTTATTTCAATCTTATCCCCCTCTTGGACCATATAAGAAGGGATATTAACTACTGATCCGTTAACCAGTATATGCTTGTGGCTAACTAGCTGCCGTGCATCATTCCTGGAACTTCCAAGACATAGACGAAAAACCACGTTATCAAGTCTTCTTTCTAATAGGGATAAAAGGATAAAACCTGTGACTCCTTTTAGATGTGATGCTTTTGTAAAATATTTTTTAAATTGCTTTTCTCTAAGTCCATACATTCTTTTTACTTTTTGCTTTTCACGTAGCCTTACTCCGAATTCAGAAAATTTACTACGGAATTTTCCATGTTCCCCTGGAACAGAGTCCGGCCTCTTTTCAATTGCGGTTTTACCATTATAGCTCCTCTCACCTTTGAGGAACAGGTTTACACCTTCTCTTCTAGAAATTCTATCTGTTGGCCCTGTATATCTTCCCATGTACTATAAAACCTCCTTAAAATCTACAATAACTTAATTCAGATTGTGCAAGTTTATGTAAAACCAATTATTAAACTCTTCTTCTTCCGGGCGGTCTGCAACCATTATGAGGAATTGGAGTTATATCTCTAATAAAGGTTATTTTTAGCCCGGATGCCTGTATTGATCTAATTGCAGGTTCTCTTCCAGGACCGGGTCCTTTTACAAAAACAGAAACACTCTTCATGCCATATGTGGCAGCCTTTTTGGCAGCATCCTCTGCAGCAATCTGAGCTGCAAACGGGGTACCTTTACGTGTCCCCTTAAACCCCTTCGATCCACCACTAGACCAAGCTACAACGTTTCCGCCTGTATCACTTATAGAAATAATTGTATTATTAAAGGTGGCCTGAATGTTGATGACCCCTTGTTCTACAAACTTTTTAGCCTTCTTTTTCACAGTTTTTTTAGTAGCCATTACTTATCACTTATCTCCAAAAAGATTATTATTTACCGGCCTTTTTCTTTTTCGCAATTGCAGTTCCTCTAGGACCCTTTCGGCTTCTAGCATTAGATTTAGTTTTTTGACCTCTTGTAGGAAGCCCGCTTCTATGCCTAATACCTCTATAGCATCCAATTTCAACCAAACGCCTGATATTGCCCTGAACTTCTTTTCGAAGTTCTCCCTCAACAGTGTACTCAGTCTCAAGAATTTCTCTTATTGCAGCAACTTCCTGATCTGTAAGGTCTCTTGACTTCGTGTTCACATCAATTTTAGCTTCTTTTAAAATGTCTTTTGATATAACTTTTCCCACACCATAAATATATGTAAGACCTACCTCTATCCTTTTATCAAGTGGGATATCGACACCTGCAATTCTAGGCATATCTCTCTCCTTCTACCCTTGCTTTTGTTTATGTCTCTTGTTGGTGCAGATTACTCGAACCACACCTTTTCTTTTAATTATTCTGCACTTTTCGCAAATTTTCTTAACTGAAGCTCTGACTTTCAACTCACTTACCTCACAAATACTTATTTTCTAAGTCTGTATGTAATCCTTCCCTTGGAAAGATCATAAGGTGATAATTCAAGCTTCACCTTATCTCCAGGGAGAATTCTTATATAACGAGTTCTCATTTTACCAGAAACATATGCTAAAATCTCATGCCCCTGACCCCCGTCTATTTCTACTCTGAACATGGCGTTTGGAAGCGCCTCAATCACCGTGCCTTCAAATTCTATTCTTTCTTCTTTCGCCATATCCTTCCTATTACTACTGAGTTAAAATCACGGGTCCATTCTCTGTAACAGCCACCGTATGCTCAAAATGAGCAGAAAGTGTACCGTCTACTGTAACAGCTGTCCATCCGTCACTTAAAATTTTAATATCTGGCTTCCCGACATTAACCATTGGCTCAATTGCAATCACCATACCGGGTTTTAACTTAACTCCGTTTGAGCGTTTCCCATTATTAGGAACAAAATTTGGAACTTGCGGATCTTCATGCAAATTCTTGCCAATTCCATGCCCTACAAATGATCTAACTATCGAAAAGCCCATTTCTTCAACATGAGACTGTATGGCACCAGATACTTCAAAAAGCCCGTTATCGGGAGCTGCCTCCTGGATACCTTTTAAAAGAGATTCTTCAGTCACTTTAAGTAACTTGTGAGCCATTGCAGATACTTCACCCACAGGAACTGTAATTGCTGAATCCCCATAAAAACCATCCAAAATCACACCAAAATCAATGCCTACTATATCGCCTTCCTTTAAAATTTTCTTTTTGGAAGGAATGCCGTGTACTACTTCGCTATTTATAGCAAAACATACTGAACCCGGATAATCCGAGTATCCTTTAAAAGCCGGTTTTGCACCTCTTTTTATAGCAACTTCCTCTGCCTTCTTGTCAAGATCCCAGGTTGATACCCCAGGCTCTACCATTTCTCTAAGCGTGTTAAGCGCCTCTACCACTATTTGAGCAGCCGAGCGCATTTTGTTAATTTCTTCTTTGGTCTTTAGATGAATCATATTTCCACTTTGTTTAATACTGCCTCAATCCTCTCAAAGACCTCATCAATCGTTCCCATCCCGTCCACTTCAGCCAAAACATTTAAGCTTTGGTAATAAGCTTTCAAAGGCTCCGTTTGGTTTCGGTAAACACTTAAACGATTCTTTACGACATCTTCAGTATCGTCTTCTCTTCCTTCAATCTTCGCTCTCTCTAATATTCTACCAATAATTTCTTGATCTTTTACTTCAATAGAAACGACAACATCTATTGACTCATTTTCATCGGTAAGCATACCATTAAGAGCTTCAGCCTGTGCTATCGTGCGAGGAAAACCATCTAACATAAAGCCTTTTCTTGCATCTTCTTCTTTTATCCTATCTTTAATAATCCCTATAATAACATCATCAGGAACGAGTTCTCCTTTATCCATAAAGGACTTTGCAAGTGTACCCAGCTCAGTTCCGTTTTTCACTGCAGACCGTAGCATATCACCAGTTGATATATGCGCTGCTACATAATTTTCTGCAATCTTATTTGCCTGAGTGCCTTTTCCAGCTCCAGGCGGTCCAAATAATATTAATCTCATTAACTAAAAACTCCCTGACTAAACATTGTATCTCTTTGGTCCTTTCATTCCCTTTTTCTTTACAAACCCTTCATAGCTATGGGTAATCAAAAATGATTCAACCTGCTGTACAAAATCTAATGTAACACCTACTACAATAAGGAGTGACGTACCTCCAAAATAAAACGGTAAGTTAAAAGGTTCTCTTTGCAAGAAAGAAGGTATTACGCAGACAAACGCAACATAGACAGCACCAATAAAGGTTATTCTGCCAAGGATCTTATCAATATACTCAGCCGTTTTCTTACCTGGTCTAATTCCGGGAACAAATCCACCATTTTTTCTCAGGTTATCCGCCAGATCATCAGGATTATAAATTACGGCAGTGTAAAAGTAAGCAAAGAATATGATCAAACCTGCAAAGATTGCATTATATATAATAACGTTATCAAACAACACATCAGACATATTTCTTAAAAACGGAACGTTAATAAATGTAAGAATTGTCGCTGGGAAAATCAAAAGCGATGACGCAAAGATCGGAGGAATAACTCCGGCAGTATTTGTTTTAAGAGGAAGATGTGATGACTGCCCGCCGTAAACTTTCCTTCCCACAACACGCCTAGGGTATTGGACAGGTATTTTCCTGTACGACCTCTCGACATAAACAATAAAAGCTATAATCGCAAGTAGTAAGATAAAGATCAACGCTACGCCAAATACCGTCAATTCGCCCGTATTAATAAGCCTCGTAATATCCCAGAAAGCACTAGGCAATCCAACTATGATTGAAGCCATAATTATTAAGGATATACCGTTACCTATTCCACGCTCTGTTATCTGCTCCCCTATCCACATCACAAAAAGAGACCCTGCGGTAAGGGTAAGAACTGTCATAATTCTAAAAGCCCAGCCAGCTTCTTTTACAACCGTAGCTCCAGAACCCAAACCACCTTCGAGGGTTAGAGCCAACATTAAGCCCTGGACTACGCATATTAGAATTGTTCCATAACGTGAATACTGGTTGATCTTCCTACGCCCAGCCTCACCTTCTTTTTGCATAGCTTCCAGTGTCGGGAAAGCCTTTACCAACAAAGACATAATAATAGAAGATGTAATAAAAGGCATTACACCCAATGCAAAAACTGAAGCACGCTCAAGAGCGCCTCCGGAAAACATATTTAGAATGTCAAAGATCGTACCACTAGCAGTTTGCTCAAAGAGCTTTACTATTTGCTCGGGATCAATACCTGGTATAGGTACAAATACACCCAGTCTATATACAATAAGCATTAAAGCAGTAAATAAGAGACGCTTATTAAGTTCAGGTATTCTAGGAATAGAACCTATATTACTATTCATATAGCTTCTGCCTTCCCGCCTTTTTCTTCAATTTTTAGTATAGCACCTTTACTAAACGCGTCAGCCCTAACTGTAAGAGCAAATGGCATGTCACCATTACCAAGAATCTTGATAGGTTTTTTGCCGCTTGCAAGACCAGCCTTTATAAATTCTTCATGCGTAACTGTATCACCCTCACTAAACCTGCTCAGATCCTGCACTTGAACAAGATCAAAGACAAGCTTATTCCGGCTTGTGAATCCACGCTTTGGGGTTCTCATCTTAAGGGGGGTCTGACCGCCCTCAAACCAAGGGGATACTCCGCCACCAGTACGTGCATTTTGTCCTTTATGACCTTTTCCGCTGGTTTTTCCAGTACTTCCAGTTCCTCGTCCGACTCTCTTTCTATTCTTCTTTGAACCAGGCTGAGGAGATAACTTATTAAGCATAATTTTTTACCTTCTTAAATTGAAGTTGATGTTTGATTTAATATATCAATAATCGATAATGCTGAAATCTGTAATACTCTATAAAACGAAAAATGTAGTAGTTCTAATCAAAATAAGACCTTGGAAGATCTAATTCACTAATCTCCTTTCCTCTTGCCCTTGCAACTTCTTCAGGCATTCTCAACATTAGCAGTCCGTTAACTGCTGCCATTACAACGTTAAGAGGATTTGTAGATCCAACAACTTTAGAAAGCACATCATGAATACCTGCAAGCTCTACAACCGCTCTCACAGCACCACCAGCAATAACACCTGTACCAGGAGAAGCCGGCTTTAACATCACGTTGCTTGACACATGTTCCCCAATAACTTCGTGTGGAATCGTGCTTCCCTGTCTAGGAACTCTGACAAGACTCTTTTTAGCTTTTTCCATAGCTTTTCTAATAGCATCCGGGACTTCGTTCGATTTACCCAAGGCAACACCAATAACACCATCTTCGTTACCAACAACGGCAAGCGCGGTGAAATGAAACCTCTTTCCACCTTTTGTTACCTTAGCAACTCTTCTAATATCTACAACTTTTTCCTTGAGATCAAAATCATTTGAATCAATCTTTTCTTTTTGCAAGGATGCCTCCTAAAATAACTTATCCTAGTTCTTTAAAATTCTAGTCCTGCTTCTCTGGCTGCGTCAGCAAGAGATTTCACTCTTCCGTGAAACGGGTATCCCCCACGGTCAAAAGATACTGTCTTAATACCTTTTGCTAGAGCAAGCTCTCCCAAGAGCTTACCAACAGCAATAGCAGTATCTATTTTTCCACTGGTATCTTTACCTAGCGACTCAATTACCTTGGCGGTCAAAGAAGAAGCTGATACTAGCGTGCTCATATTTACATCATCTATTATCTG
>JBBDIN010000017.1:0-8549 GCA_040880385.1 Thermodesulfobacteriota bacterium
TTTCTTGCATCCTGAATCATGCAAATTAGCAAAATAAATAATATTAATATATATTCCCTGAGCAGGAGGGATTACAATTCCTTCCTTTTTTGATTTATACTTCAACATACTAAAATATTAAAAAGGAATTCTGAGAAATTGAATATTACAGATCACGTTAAAAGAGTGGAAAAACCCTGGGGTTATGAGCTGTGGTGGGCTTTAACAGAGAAATATGTAGGCAAGATTCTACATGTTGATAAAGGGCAGAGCCTGAGTTATCAATATCACGAAAAGAAGGATGAGACTATCTACCTTCATAGCGGTGAGCTGCTGCTAGAAATTGAAGAAGTTGGTGGGCAAAGAGAAGAGCAAGTAATGAAAACCGGAAGCGCAATCAGAATTACTCCTTATACCAAACACAGAATGACAGCAATATCAGACTGCGACATACTTGAAGCTTCTACACCTGAAGTTGAAGATGTTGTTAGGCTGGAAGACAAATACGGGAGGGTGTAAACAATTTTATGAGCCTTTGTGTTATTGTTTTAGCCGCAGGTATGGGAAAAAGGATGAAGTCCGATATTCCCAAAGTGCTTCACCCCGTTTTAGGTCGGCCTATGCTGAGTTATGTGCTTGATGCGGTGTTGAACTTATCACCTAAGCGTGTTGTAGTCGTTGTGGGTCACGGGGCCGTCGAGGTAGAGAAAGCCCTAGATTCTAAAAAAATAACTTATGTAACCCAAACTGAGCGGTTAGGAACGGGGCATGCTGCAAACTGTGCACATCCTGCACTCAAAAGTTTTAAGGGAGATATACTTATATTAAACGGAGATTTTCCTTTAATAACTCCAAGCACTCTTAAAAAATTTGTTAATGAACATAAAAAAAAGAAAGTAGATGTCTCTATTCTGACAGCACTTGTAGAAGACCCTAGTGGTTATGGAAGGATTAAGAGAGGTGAAGGCGACAATGTTGTAGGAATAGTCGAAGAGAAGGACGCAACAAAAGAAGAGAGATTTATCAACGAGATTAATTCAGGAACCTACTGTGTTAAAAGTTCCTTTTTATGGAATGCACTTAACAAAGTAAATACAAGAAATAAGCAAAAAGAGTACTACTTAACTGATATAGTAGGGTCTGCTTATAAGAATTCCTTGAAAATAAACGGCTCAGTTGTTTTAGATAGCGACGAAGTTGTGGGTGTTAATGACCGCTTGGATCTCTCCTTAGTCGAAAGCATTTTGAAATGGAGAACGAATGAAAGTCTTATGCGCTCGGGGGTAACATTAATTGACCCTGAAACTACTTACATTTCTCCAAAGGTTAAAATTGGGCGCGACACCACTATATATCCGAACACGCATATTTACGGTGAAACTCAAATTGGGCGTAATAGCATTATTGGTCCTTCAACATGGATTGACGATTCAAAACTGGGAAATGGAATAACTATCAAATCTTGTTGTTATATAAGTAGTGCCGTAATTAGAAATAATGTTACTATTGGTCCGTTTGCCCATATACGCCCTGAGGCTGAAATTATGGATGGGGCAAAGATAGGGAATTTTGTGGAGATTAAAAAGTCTAAAATAGGCCAGGGATCTAAAGTCTCCCATTTGTCATATATAGGCGATACGATTATGGGGAAAGACGTCAATATAGGGGCAGGAACGATTACTTGTAACTACGATGGTATTAATAAGCACAAAACTACAATTGAAGACAACGTATTTATAGGCAGCGATACAATGCTTGTTGCCCCAATTAGAATTGGTAAAGGGGCTACAACAGGGGCGGGATCGACAATTTCAAAAGATGTACCAAGTGACTCACTTGCCATTGGAAGAGCTAGACAAACGATAATAAAAGACTGGAAGAGAAAGCCTAAGGAGAAGGGGCGTAGTAAGGGGAAATAAATGTGCGGAATATTAGGCTATATAGGGGATCATAGAAAAACAGTTGACGTCTTGCTCCAAGGTCTCTCCAGACTTGAGTACCGAGGATATGATTCCTCCGGTATTGCAGTGATTCAAAACGGACAATCAAAAGTATTCAAAAGCAAAGGAAAGCTCTCTAAGCTCAAAACTAAAGTTAAGAAACACCCCCCAAAGGGGCCGCTCGGGATCGGTCATACCAGATGGGCAACGCATGGTGAGGCGTCTCTAAAGAACGCACACCCGCATGTATCAGGCGGCACCTCTGTCGTCCATAACGGTATAGTAGAAAATTACTTAGATTTAAAAAACGAGCTGAAAAACAAAGGCTACAAATTCTATTCAGATACCGATACGGAAGTAATAGCTCATTTAATCGAAGATAATTTAGCCGCAGGGCTCGATTTTGAAAACGCATCTCGGGAAGCCTTTAAGAGACTCGAAGGCTCTTATGCAATTGCTGTTATTTCCGATAAAGATCCCGATAAGGTTATTGCCACAAGAAAGTTCTCGCCACTTATATTAGCAATAGGTGATCATGAGAACTATCTGGCCTCCGATGTGCCTGCCATACTTCCTTTCAGTCGTAAAGTGATTTATTTAGAAGACGGTGATGTCGCGGTGCTTAAAAGGGATAATGTCAGTATCACTGATTTAGAGGGAAATGAAGTTAAGCGAAAAGTGCAGTCGATAAACTGGGATCCTCTCTCTGTTGAAAAGTGTGGATACCGTCACTTTATGCTAAAAGAGATTTATGAGCAGCCACAAGCTATTTTAGACACGATGCGGGGCAGGTTTTCTGAAGAAACCGGTGAAGTGTTTCTTGATGGACTTGATCCCAAAATGTTTAAGGATGTTAATAGAATAGTTACCCTAGCCTGCGGTACTTCTTATCATGCAAGCTTGATTGGTAAATATATGATAGAGAAAATAGCTAAGGTTTCTGTAGAGGTTGATATAGCATCTGAATTTCGATACCGCAATCCTATAATCGACAATAAAACACTAGCAATCGCAGTTTCTCAGTCCGGTGAAACTGCGGATACTTCAGAAGCTCTTATAGAAGCAAAGTCCCGAGGAGCTAAAACAATAAGCATTACAAACGTGATGATGAGCAAGATTGCCAGAGACTCTGAGGGTGTGATTTATACCCATGCCGGACCTGAAATAGGCGTTGCTTCAACTAAAGCCTTTACAACTCAGCTCATTGCTTTTTATCTCTTTGCCATTTATTTGGGAAGGATCAGAAAAGAAATAACAAAAAAACAAGCTGTTGAGATGATCAAAGATGCACTTACAATCCCTCAATTAATTCAAGTCGTTTTAAAGCTGGATAGTCAGATAAAAGAATTGGCTAAAGAGTTTTTTACTTATAGAAATTTTCTATATCTAGGAAGAGGAATCAACTATCCAATTGCCTTTGAAGGAGCGCTTAAGTTAAAAGAGATCTCGTATATTCATGCCGAGGGTTATGCTGCCGGTGAGATGAAACACGGCCCCATCGCACTTATTGATGAAGATATGCCCATTGTTTTAATTGCACCGGGTGATGGGGTAGCCTACAAAAAGATTTTGGGTAATTTACAGGAAGTACGAGCTAGAAAGGGTAAGGTGATTTTTTTAACTTCAGATCCTCTTGCTCCGGAAATACAGGGTAATGTAGATAAACTAATTGAAGTCCCTGATTGTCCCTACATGATAAGCCCCATTGTCTCTATAGTCCCTCTTCAGCTTCTTGCCTTTCATATAGCAACTTATAAAGGAACCGATGTAGACCAGCCAAGGAACCTTGCAAAAGTTGTTACCGTAGAATAATTCAAAGCGGTTTTTAGATTGTTAATTTATAATCGTTTCGTTGTGCTAATTATTGTTTGCCCTAAACATTTTTGTGTTTAAAAAGTTCTAATATCTGGTACATTAAGTAAGTTCTGGGAAAGAGAGTCTTAATTTTAAAGGATAAATCTATGAAAGTTCTAGTTGTTGGTGGTGGAGGGCGTGAACATGCCCTTTGCTGGAAGATATCTAAAAGTCCCTTGGTTACAGCGCTTTTTTGTGCTCCGGGGAATGTTGGGATATCCAAGCATGCCAAATGTGTAGACATTAAAGTAACCGATATAGAGTCACTTGTGAGGTTTGCTAAAGCTGAGGAGATTGATCTTACAGTTGTAGGCCCCGAAATACCGCTCTCTCTAGGTATAGTTGACCGCTTTGAGGAAGAAAATCTAAACATCTTCGGCCCAAGCCAAGCTGCTGCAGAGATTGAAAGCAGTAAAGCTTATTCAAAAAATCTTATGAAAAAGTACGATATACCTACAGCGTTCTTTTCTACTTTCGTTGACTATAATGATGCTGTGAATTGGGTAAGGGAAGTTAAACCGCCTTTAGTTATAAAAGCAGACGGTCTTGCTGCGGGAAAAGGAGTCGTTATTTGTCATACCGAGGAAGAAGCTGTGAGTGTTCTCGATGATATTATGAATAGTAAGATATTCGGCGATTCCGGGAATTGCGTAGTAATTGAAGAGTTTCTTGAAGGGGAAGAAGTATCTTTTATTGCCTTTACTGATGGGGAGAACGTTATACCTCTTGAATCATCTCAAGATCACAAAGCCCTATTAGACGGGGACGAAGGCCCTAATACAGGCGGTATGGGAGCATATTCTCCAGCCCCTATTTTAACGCCTGAGCTTCATGACATTATCATGAACAAAGTGATGATACCTACTGTTAAGGCTATGAAAGAGGAAGGCCGGGAATATAAAGGAATACTATACGCCGGACTTATGATAAAGGGGGCAGATATAAAGGTGCTTGAGTTCAACTGCAGGTTTGGCGATCCTGAAGCACAGCCCCTATTATTTAGAATGCGCTCGGACATTGTTCCTCTTATGAGTACGATTTCTAGTGGAGGGGTAGCAAAAGAAGAAATACAATGGTATGATGATGCTTCCGTTTGTGTTGTCATGGCTTCCAAGGGGTATCCCGGGGACTATAAAAAAGGTTTTCCAATTCACCGCATTGATGAAGTAAATAGTATGGATGGGGTCTTAGTCTTTCACTCCGGCACAGCTCGGGATGACGGTAATATAGTTGCAAACGGTGGAAGGGTGCTAGGTGTTACAGCTTTGGGTAAGACTATCCCTGATGCAATAAACGCAGCTTACAAAGCTGTTAATCATATTGAGAGTGAATCGCTTTACTTTAGAACTGATATTGGGAAAAAAGCACTTAAATATATCTAAAACGTTTATTTGGATTACGCTTGAGGAGTCATTAAATGGCTGAAATTTGGTATTTGGAAATTGGTACTGAAACATTAGAAAACGAAGTAAAACATGACCGCCCATTTCTTGAATGTGCTGATCTATTAGAGTTGAACCCCGATGGGTTGAGTGCTGAAATAGATGCAATCCCCGATTTGCATACGGGAGATCCGTTTGTCGATATCGGAGGGCGCGTAACTATATGTGTTAGGGTTTTTCAGCCTGAATTAGATGGTCTTCAAGACAACAGGTGGAAGCCCGGATGGTACAAGTCTAAGGTTACCGTTATTGGTATGGCTAAGAAACTTAAAACAATTGGCAAAAAAGCTATATTTTAATCTTGACATCAAGTAATTTATCTGGATATATTACTTGGATTAACTTTTGAGGGAGAATAGTATCTGTGCCAACAATAAGTCAGCTAGTTAGAGAAGGCAGAAAAAGAGCAAAAAAGAAGAGCAAAGCTCCCGCTCTACAGAACTGCCCACAAAAAAGAGGGGTATGCGTTAGGGTTTATACAACGACACCTAAAAAACCTAATTCCGCACTCAGAAAAGTTGCACGTATTAGGCTTACAAATGGTATTGAGGTAACCGGCTATATACCGGGCGAAGGACATACACTTCAAGAGCACTCTGTAATATTGGTAAGAGGCGGAAGGGTGAAAGATCTTCCAGGTGTTAGATACCATATCGTTAGGGGTACCTTAGATTCAACAGGTGTTGATAGTAGAAGACAAAGTCGTTCTAAATATGGCGCCAAAAAGCCTAAATAAGCTTTATATAAAAGGAAAGTAGATTATGCCAAGAAAAGGTTCAGTAAACAAAAGAAAAATTGCAGGCGATCCTAAGTACGGAAATCAAACTGCTGCTAAATTTATAAATTCTCTTATGCTTGATGGAAAGAAAAGCAAGGCTGAGAAGATATTTTATGATGCATTTGATATTGTTGCTGAAAAATCAGGTAAGGATCCTCTGGAAGTTTTCTTAGCTGCTATGGAAAACGTAAAACCGGGTCTTGAAGTCAGGCCTAGAAGAGTGGGTGGTGCTACATACCAGGTTCCTATGGAAGTTAATGCATTTCGCAAACAGTCTCTAGCTATCAGGTGGATGTTAACCGCTATTCGGAGTAGAGATGGTAAGTCTATGAAAGAAAAACTCGCTGCTGAGATTCTGGATTCATCTGAGGGAAGAGGCGGGTCAATAAAAAGAAGAGAAGATACGCACAAGATGGCCGACGCAAATAGAGCATTTGCTCATTACAGGTGGTAGGTCGTTTAGTTCGGAGGAATAGTCTTGGAAAAAGCATTACCTAAAGATAGAGTCAGAAATATTGGAATCGTAGCTCATATAGATGCTGGTAAAACCACAACTACTGAGCGCATACTATATTATACAGGACTAACTTATAAAATTGGTGAAGTTCACGAAGGAACTGCTACCATGGATTGGATGGAGCAGGAAAGAGAGCGTGGAATCACTATCACGTCAGCTACAACTACCTGTTTCTGGAATGACCACCGAATTAATATAATTGATACTCCCGGCCATGTTGACTTTACAATAGAAGTAGAAAGATCCTTGAAAGTGCTGGACGGAGCGGTTGTGGTTTTTGATTCAGTTGGCGGCGTTGAGCCCCAATCTGAAACTGTATGGAGACAAGCCGACCGATACAGAGTTCCTAGGATGGCATTCGTTAATAAGATGGACAAAGACGGCGCTAACTTTGCACAAGTCGTTGCTCAGATGAAAGATAGACTTCTGGCTAATGCTGTGCCTGTTCAACTTCCCTATGTGGTTGATCACGAGTTCGTTGGAATAATAGACCTTATTAAAATGAAGCTGGCCATGTGGGACGATGATTCCCTTGGCTCTAAATATGAATTAACTGATATACCAGAAGAATTGATGGCTGAGGCTGAAACTGCTAGAGAGGCCTTGTTGGAGTCTATTGCGGATTTTGACGAGGAGTTGATGGAGTCCTATTTGAATGCTGAGCCAATTTCAGAAGAAAGAATACACAAAGCTATAAGGGCTGCTACTATTAATTTAAGTATTGTTCCTGTGCTTTTGGGAACGGCATTTAAAAATAAAGGTGTTCAGATTCTTCTAGACGCCGTAGTTGCATATATGCCTTCTCCTCTTGATCTTGTTGATGTTGAGGGTATTAACCCTGATACAGATGAGGCCGATACAAGAGGGCCTAGTGATGATGAGCCGTTTTCAGCTCTTGCCTTTAAGATTATGACGGATCCATTTGTAGGTCAGTTGACGTACCTTAGGGTTTACTCCGGCATGCTCAAGACGGGTAGTACTGTTTACAACACAACTAAGAAAAAAAGAGAGAAGATCGGAAGACTTGTAAGGATGCACTCTAATAAAAGAGAAGAAATTTCCGAAGTAGGGGCAGGCGGTATTGTCGCTGCAGTGGGGCTCAAATCAACTACAACAGGGGATACTCTCTGCGATGAAAATAAGCCTATATTGTTGGAAAGCTTATTTTTTGCAGAGCCCGTTATCTCTATTGCTATTGAGCCAAAAACTAAATCTGATCAGGAAAGACTAGGCTTGTCCTTAAACAAAGTTTCACTTGAAGATCCAACATTTAAAGTAAGATATGATGACGAAACTGGTCAAACATTGATCTCCGGTATGGGCGAGCTTCATCTGGAAATTATAGTTGACCGCTTAAGACGCGAATTTAATGTAGACGCTAACGTGGGTAAACCTCAGGTAGCTTACAGAGAAACTATTACGAAGAACTCGGAAGTAGAGGCCAAGTTTATAAGACAGACCGGCGGCCGTGGACAGTATGGTCATGTGAAGATTAGAATGGAGCCTAATGAAAAAGGCGCTGGTGTCGAGTTTATTGATGAAGTTAAAGGTGGAAATATTCCTAAAGAATTTATCCCTGCAGTTGAAAAGGGCATCATGGAAGCTTCTGAAACAGGAGTTGTTGCGGGGTACCCGGTTATAGATTGGATAGTTAGGCTCTATGACGGCTCGTATCATGATGTCGATAGTTCTGAAATTGCTTTTAAAGTTGCGGGTTCTATGGCTTTTAAGGATGCAGTGATTCGTTCTAAGCCAATTATTCTTGAGCCGCTTATGAAAGTTGAAGTTGTAATTCCCGAAGAGTTTATGGGAACCGTAATGGGCAATCTTAGCTCCAGAAGAGGAAGGATCATGGGGTCAGAGCTTAGAGGTGCCATGCAGGCTATTAAATCAGAGGTTCCGCTATCCGAGATGTTTGGATATGCAACTGAACTAAGGTCAATGACCGAAGGAAGAGGGACTTTTACTATGGAGTTTGGTTATTATTCACCGCTCCCTGCAGTACTTACAGAAGATCTAAAAACGAATGCACAGGCTGT
>JBBDIN010000018.1:0-8281 GCA_040880385.1 Thermodesulfobacteriota bacterium
AGCATGAACTCAAACTGCTCCCCAGCTATTTAGTTGTTTTAATATCTAGGCATATCGGGATCGAATTTCTCTGCCCAGGCGTCAATACCGCCTTGCAGGTTCTTAACCTTTTTAAATCCCTTATCTCTTAAAAACTGAGTTGCTCTCATGCTTCTTCCACCTTGATGGCAGTGTACGATTATCTCATCTGCCTCGTTAAGTTCGTCAAGCCTGTCGGCAATCTCACCAAGTGGAATAAGTACTGAGCCTTCAATGTTGCATATGTCGTATTCGTGGTATTCCCTGACATCCAGCACAACCACATCGTTTCCGTTATCGAGCATTTCTTTAAACTGATCGATATCAATTTCCATTACATCTCCCTCAGACTCATCTCTCTTGGTTGTTTCTTCGAGCCCTAATTCCCCTCTGCCGATACCACAGAACTCTTCATAATCAATAAGTGCTTTGATAGTTGCGTTCTCGCCGCAAATAGGGCAGTTAGGATCTTTCCTGAGTTTCATTTCTCTTGGCCGCATCTCTAATACATCTAAGAATAGAAGGCGTCCAATAAGTGGATTTCCCTTTTCTAATATTAGCTTTACAGCTTCAGCGGCCTGAAGTGTTCCAATAATTCCAGGAAGGATTCCAAGCACTCCGCCCTCGGCGCAGCTTGGTACCAATCCCGGCGGCGGCGGCTCTGGATAAAGACATCTATAGCAAGGCCCTTTCTTCGCATCGAACACGCTCACCTGGCCTTCAAATCTAAAAATGCTTCCGTATACATTTGGCTTGCCCAAGAGTACGCATGAATCGTTTACTAAATATCTAGTTGCAAAGTTGTCAGTTCCGTCAACTATGATGTCATAGTCTTTAATTATTTTCATGGCATTCTCGGATGTTAACATCTCGTTATATGTAGTAATTTTTATATCCGAGTTAAGCTTCTGTAGAGCTTTCTTTGCAGACTCCACTTTTAACTCGCCTATGGTTTCTTCGCTATGGATTATCTGTCTTTGCAAGTTGCTGAAATCAACAACATCAAAATCCAGTATGCCGAGATGACCGACCCCTGCTGCTGCCAGATAAAGCGCAAGCGGTGAACCAAGCCCGCCTGCTCCTATGCAGAGCACGCTTGAGTTAATCAACTTTTCTTGTCCTTCAACACCCACTTCAGGCATTATTAAATGTCTGCTGTAGCGTTTTACTTGTTCATTTGTGAGGCCCATATGTTACCTTCCCATTTTATTTTAGTATCTAAGGCTAATTAATTTATACCGAAATCATATATTTTCAACCGTGAAAACTAAATCGGCTTTCATATGTACATTCGTTTAGTGCTATTAATTTTTATAGATTTTTGCTATAATAGTCTTATAACGATTATTATCGGAAGGTGAAACTCATGGACCATGATAAAGGTTTGGGAAAAGATGTAGATACTCTTAAGGAAGATATTTCTAAGTTAAAAGACGACCTTGCCAGTATCGCTGAGTCTTTGCTTGAAAAAGGCAAAGCGGAAACCGAAGATGCTAAAGACAGTTTAGGTGAGAGGTTTGGGGATGAATTCCAGTCTGCTCGTAAGAAAAGCAAAGAAACTGTAGCATCATTGGAAGATCAAATTAGAGAAAAACCTTTAATGAGTCTACTAATAGCTTTTGTTATAGGACTTTTTCTAGGCAAGCTCTTTGATCGAAGGTAAATCATTTTGAGTAACCTCAACAGAATAATATCAACAGCCTTAAAACCTGGAAATGAATATCTGCGAACGATGTTAACTCGTCTGATTATCTTTGCCGCGGCCTTATTTCTTTCCACTATTTTAATAATTATAGGCTTAGGGTTTCTTGTATGGTCGTCTTTTCTTTACCTGAATACAGTATTAAACCCCTATGTTGCAGCATTGATTAGCGGTCTAATTGCTATTGTTCTGGCTGGGGTGGTCTTTGTGATTGTAAGTGCTTTAACTAAAGGTTCTGGGGATAAAAAAAGTAAAGAAAATCAAGACAAAGCGCCAAAATTTGTTGATACTTCAAAGGTTGTTGAAGAATATCCACTCGAGTCAGGGCTAATGGCTATGGCTGCCGGTTTCATCGCAGGCTCATCTCCCGAATCAAAGAAAGTTTTAACAGAGTTGTTTGTAACACTGAGCAAGAACTCCTCAGAATAATCTATTTAGCTACCCATACATCTCTCAATGAATGATCTGAATATCTTGGCGGAACTTTCTCCATCCTCAAGCTCAGGGTGCCATTGTATACCTAATATATACTTTTGGTCTGTGGATTCTATTCCTTCTACTATTTGATCTTCAGTTTGAGCACATTTTCTTAACCCGTCCCCAAGCTGATCAACAGCTTGATGGTGATAGCTTTTTACGGCGAGTTTAGCTGATCCCATTATCTCAAATAGCTTGCTGTCTGAATCAACGCTAACGTTGTGCAGAACCCCCTTTTCATGCGGCATAGCATCGGGCAGAAAGGCGTAAATATCTTGATAAAGTGTCCCACCAAAAGCCACATTTAATAACTGCATCCCGCCGCAAATTCCAAGCACTGGTAGCCCTCTATTCAATGAACTATCCAGAACCGCAAACTCCATCTCAGTTCTTTCAAGACTCATCGGCCGAAGCTTAGGATGGGGTTCTTGATGGTAATACTTCGGGTCCATATCTCTTGATCCGGGCAATAGTAGGCCCTCAATTCTTTCCACTGTTTCTTTAATCAGAGATGTGTTCTGGGGCATAGAAGGTATTAAAAGCGGAATCCCACCTGCGTCCGCTATGGCATGGGCGTACTTTTCCTCTATCTCAAAATTCCCGTTTTTAATATCTGTGGTTATGCCGATTATCGGTTTTTTCATATTCTCGATTGACTCGGTTCTAACTTTCTTTTTATCTTATCATAAAGAAAAAACCCGGTTCATATAAATTTGTATATAGTAGTGTATCTTATTGGTAAATATTTTAGCTAAAATTAATTACGATGAAGAGAAGGTGAGCAATCATGAATAGGAATTTTAAAATCTTAGCGGCTTTCTTTATTACATTATGCTTTTTTGTAGGATGCAGCTCTATAGAAAAGATGGTAGACCCTTTTGTTGGAAATTGGACATCCGGGGCTTTTAATTTAGAGTTTAAGGACGGCCACACGTTTGAGCTGTCGATTGGTAAGACCCTATCTGTCAATTTGGATGGAAAATACGAATACGATGACAATACCCTAACTTTGGAAATAGAAGGAGATAGTGAGCTTAATTTTTCTTACGAGTTTAAAGACGATAAAAATAAATTAGTTCTAAAGCCCGAAGGCGAGTCTAGTTATATTAAAACGAAAATAGAGTTTACAAGAGAGTAGAAGAACGAAATTGGTACTCAAAATTATTCTAATTAAATGATTCAGCTAAAAGATATAACCCTGTCGTTTGGATCAAGAGAAATTTTCAAAAACCTTTCCTGGCATATAAAAGACGGGAAGAGAATAGGTTTATTCGGACCAAACGGTGTAGGGAAGACAACTTTGTTAAACATGCTGGCGGGCTTATACACCCCGGATAGCGGAGCTTTAACCGTACCCCCTTCATATGTAATCGGATATCTCCCCCAGGAGGTTGAAGAGTTCGATACGGGCAGAACGGTTTTGGAAGAAGCGCTTAGCATTTTTAAGGAAGTGCTCGACTTAGAAAGCGAATCAGAATCCATTGCTGAGCAATTAAACGAGATAGAAGATCATTCCTCAGGGGAATACAAAAAAAACCTTGCGAGACTAGATGCCATACACAATGAATTAAGAACCAGGGACTCTCATACAATAAAGTTTCAGAGTGAAAAGCTGCTTCTTGGGCTTGGTTTTGAAGTAAGTGATTTAGATAGACCCCTTAGTACTTTTTCAGGCGGATGGAGAATGAGGGTTGCGCTTGCGAAACTCCTTTTACAGAACCCCAACATACTTTTATTAGATGAGCCCACTAACCATCTGGATATTGAGAGCATAGACTGGCTAGAGGAATATTTAAAACGCTTTCAAGGCAGTGTGATTCTCGTTTCTCACGATCAATAATTTTTAAACCGTATGGTGACTACTATTGCTGAATTGAGCACGGGGCAAATTACCGAGTACGCAGGTAATTACTCCTCCTACGTCCAAGAGCGTCAGTCACGGCTTGAGATTCAGAAATCCGCATATGACAACCAACAGCGAATGATTAAGGAGACCGAGCGATTTATTGAGCGGTTCCGCTACAAAAACACCAAAGCAAAGCAGGCTCAGAGTCGTATTAAAATGCTTGAAAAGTTAGAGCGTATTCCGGTTCCTGAATCTGACGATGCTTCTATTAAATTTAATTTTCCGGAGCCTAAACAATCAGGAAAGATTGTGCTTGAGTTATCGCAGTTTTCCAAATCATATAAGAACAAAGACGGCACAGAGCTTAAGGTCTTTGAGGACGTGAGACCTCATGAAATATCCAGGGGCGACAAGATTGCTCTAATTGGAAAAAACGGTGCCGGAAAGAGTACGCTTGCAAGAATGCTTCTTGGTACAGAGCCCTTTGATGGTAAGAGGAAGTTGGGTCATAATGTAGAGCTGACATACTTCGCGCAACACCAAGCTGAGTCTCTTGATCCTTCAAACAAAATAATCGAAGAGCTTAAATCGGCAGGCCACACGCAGAACGATACAGAGATCAGGACTTTGTTAGGAGCTTTTTTGTTTAAGGCTGACGACGTATTTAAACCTGTGGGCGTTTTGTCCGGTGGAGAGAAAAGCCGTATAGCGCTTGCAAAAACACTCTTATCCCCAAAGAATTTTATGATATTGGACGAGCCAACTAACCATCTGGATATACAGTCCAGAAACGTGTTAATAGATTCCCTCAAAAATTATAAAGGCACATTCGTTGTTGTTAGCCATGACCGGCATTTTCTTGATCGGGTTGCAAATAAGATTTGGTATGCTGAGGATAAAGGATTGGTTACATATCCCGGGACATACTCAGATTTTCATTATCATCAGACAAAAAGGGAAGAAGAGTCAGCAGACTCGCTTAATAATAAAAATGAGACGGTGCAAACGCTCGACAAACCCCGCCCATCTAAGGACAAACGTAAGGAAGCCGAGAGGCGTAACCGCCTTTATAAGGAACTAGTTGAGCATGGCATAGAGAATATGGACAATTGGGAAGAGTTGTCCGTAAAACAGCTTAAGACTGCGCTTTCTAATCTGGAGAAGAAAATTCACTCTTGCGAAGATAAAAGGATTGAATTAGAGCAGTTTCTTGCCGATCCCTCAAGTTTGAACGAGAAAGGACGTGTTGAAGATCTATCCCTTAATTACCGTGAGATCGCTGAAGATCTGCAAAAATCTTATGAAAGATGGGACCTTGTTACAGCTCATATTGAAAATATTGGTGATCAGCAAGAGTAACGAAATCTTATATATCTAACTAGCTCGATACTTTGTATTCTTCTACCTTGAGTTCTGGATGCATGCCCGGGACAGCAACTCTAAACCAGATAAACGGAAGCAGTGGGTTTGGCAGCCAGTATAGCCAGGCTAGGTTAGAAGCTTTCTTGCCATCTTTCAGAACCAAATTCATCCACACATAGAAAAACTTATAAAAGCAAAACCCCGGTATATAATTTATCTTGAAGTTATCGGTCTTGAGGTATTTTTTGCGAATATAGTAATTACCTTCAAACGGTGTAATGCCCCAGCCAATAGGCCCCTCAGCCAGCAGCGTGCCTGTAGTTCTATGTGTAATTTTTACAAACTTCTTTGGTTTAGGCATGTCTTATATGATTCAGCAAGTTCTGATTAGATTCATAGGGTGAAATTAACCCATTCCAGTAACCATAGCCTCAAGTCGTCTTATGCGCTCTTCCATTGGAGGATGGGTACTAAATAGTGAAGCTAGTCCTTTGCCTGAAAGAGGGCTTGCTATAAGCATATGGGAAGTACTGTCGGCTGCCTGCTCGCTTATTTGAAGCGGTATTCTATGTGAGGCCGCTCCTAGTTTCCTAAGCGCATTAGCAAGATGTATTGGGTTGCCGCAAATTTCAGCTCCGCCTTTATCGGCGCCGTATTCTCTTGTTCTTGAGATAGTCATTCTAATAACTGCAGCTGCCATAGGGGCAAGTATCATCATTGCAATCAAAGCAATTGGGTTTCCGCCTCTATTTCTTCCTCCTCCAAAAAACATTGCGAAGTATGTTAGATATGTGATGGCTGTAGCAATTGTGGCAGCTATGGAGCTAATTAAAATGTCTCTGTTCTTTACGTGCGCCAACTCGTGCGCAAGTACACCTTTTAGCTCCTCACGGCTAAGTAGCTTCATGATTCCTTGAGTAACGGCCACGGCTGCATGGTTTGGATCTCTACCGGTTGCAAAGGCGTTTGGCTGATCTTGTGGCGTAATATAAACCTTTGGCATAGGTAGCCCTGCGTTCTGTGCTAACTCCTGTACATCTCCATATAGCTCGGGAGCGTTTTCATATTTGACCTCTGTGGCCTTATACATTTTTAGCACGATCTTGTCGCTCCACCAATAACTAGCGAAGTTCATGACAAGCGCTATACCGAGAGCTATAGTAGCGCCGCCCTGTCCGCCAAGGTATGCGCCAATTCCAATTAATAATGCGGAAAGTGCTACAAGTAATACCAAACTTTTTAAAGTGTTCATTTTTATCTCCTAATATAGCTAATACTCTTGATTTAAGTACTATATTCAAGATAATGCTCAAGGGTGAAAATTCAAGTAAGATTTAACAATAAAATACTAACTAATAAAGGGTATACAAAATATGGATACAGGAATACTATGGTCGTTAATTAGCTCTTTCACAAGTGTTTTAGTTCTTACTAGAATACTTCAGTATTTGCTGAAAAGAACCAATCTCGAAGATAGAATGAGGGCCTATGTAGTATTTTTTGTTGTAGCGGTATTCGATCTGATAGGGCTGTATTTCTACTTCGGCAGTATAGCTTTGGCATTGCAGGGCTGGCTTTTCTACTATCTTCCCTTCTTGGTAATGTGGCTGTTTAAGGACTTGATGGAAGCCTCAAGAAAAAAGAGGCAAGAGGAAGCTGCTCAAGAAGAACAGTCAGTAAAATAATTCAAATTAAAATCTAAAGAGACTAAATTATGAATCAAGACAATATTGTGTTGCAGACCAATTTTGATGGAGTAACCCCTCCCACAAGAGGAAAGGTGCGAGATATCTATGACTTGGGGAAAGAATTACTAATTGTTGTTACTGACCGAATCTCAGCTTATGACGTTATTATGGCTGAAGGAATTCCCGGTAAAGGGGCTGTTCTGAATCAGATTTCTAAATACTGGTTTGATAAAACGAGTGATATTATTCCCAACCATGTTATCTCTACTGATGTTTGTGATTACCCACACGCATTTCACAAATACAGCGATATTCTCTCGGGTAGAAGCATGCTCGTTAGGAAAACTAATCCACTCCCTGTTGAGTGTGTTGTTAGGGGTTACGTTGCAGGCTCCGGTTGGAAAGAATATCAAGAAAGCCAGACTATATGCGGCATAAAACTGCCTCCCGGTATTCTTGAATCCGGCAAGCTGGAAGAACCAATATTTACCCCGGCATCAAAAGCTGAAGTCGGGGACCATGATGAGAACATTACTTTTGAACAAACAGTGGAATTAATAGGGCTCGAAATTGCAGAAGAAGTAAGAGATATAAGTATCGCTCTATATTCCAGAGCTAGGGATATTGCTGATGGGAAAGGAATAATAATTGCCGATACCAAATTTGAATTTGGAATAGATGAAGATACAAATCTCATACTAATTGATGAGGCCTTAACGCCCGACTCTTCAAGATTCTGGCCAAAAGATGACTATGAGCCCGGACGCTCGCAAAAGAGTTTTGATAAACAGTTTGTCAGGGATTATCTTAGCTCTTTGAACTGGGACAAAAACCCGCCGCCACCACCACTGCCTGCCGAAGTAATTTCCGGAACCTCCAAGAAGTATCACGAGGCATTAAGCAAATTAATATTATAAAATAAGTTGTGACACAGCTTTTTTTAGTGTGAGAAGTATTTGCTTTAAACCTTAGGTATATTTATTATCTAAGGGAAATGGTGTATATCTAAAACTTAAATTTATGAAAATGTAGCGAGTAATTACCAATATATAATTAAGTTTTATAAGAGGAGGGAGTTCAATTATGTGGAAGGGTAATGTAGTTAAAAGTAAAGTAGGATTCAAAATTCTTTGTAGTGCTTTTATAGTGTTTATTTTGAGTTTTGGCTTAATAGGCGGCTGCGGCGGA
>JBBDIN010000019.1:0-8271 GCA_040880385.1 Thermodesulfobacteriota bacterium
TTGACCAAGCTGCAATATTTGAAAAGAACAAACCCTATTTGTTAAAGAGGTTTGACATCAGAGACAACTGACGATTATATCCATTCTTTAGCTGCCCCCTACCCTTTATTGAATAACGTTGAGATCAGCAATTCTCATCACAAAACAGGTCTTTCTCCATAATATGGTTTTTTGCAGCTACATATGCATGGCCAAATGTAGAGAACATACTTAACAACACGCCAAAATTATTTATTCATATTGAAAATATCTTGATGACATCGTATTCGATTTGATATATTATTGAATCATATTCTGGCGCGGTAGTATCTAATGTATGCAGTATAAGAATCAAATATCATTTAAGGAGGCGATAAGTATGCCGCAAAGTAAAGAAACTGCTGTTAAAAAGCCGAGGAAAAAGCCCTCCGCCAAGGAGGCAACAAGTACGCTGCAAGGTAAAGAAACCGTAGTTAGAAAACCAACCAAGAAGACTTCTACCAAGAAGACTGTGGCTAAAAAGCCAACTAAGAAGCCTTTGGCTAAGGAACAGAAGATCCAAGAAGCAATAGCGAAAAAGGCTTATGAATTATATGAGCAGAGCGGAAGAGCAGAGGGTAGAGACGTAGAACACTGGCTTGAAGCAGAGGACTTACTGAAACTGAAACCAAAGCCAAGAAGAAAAAAAACTACTTAGTTATCAACAATTCGAGAGTGAAGGAAATGTATTTCAGCTCCTCAAGTGTGAGGAGTTGCATAGGTGCTTTGGAAAGTATTTCTATACTCTAAGTATATTACCAAAACATATATCAATTTTATGACATAGTTGCAATAACTAAAAAAGCTTCATTTACTAATATCACCCGGAGCAAACAAACACCCCTTACTAAATAGAGAAACAAATGACAAAAGAAGAAAAGAGATTAATAGAAGATCGTGAGAAAAAAGCCTACTGGAGGAGATGGGGGCCTTACTTAAGTGAGAGACAATGGGGAGTTGTAAGAGAGGACTATAGTGAAGATGGAGAGGCATGGGAGTATTTCACTCATGATGACGCGCGCTCTAAGGCTTACAGGTGGGGAGAAGATGGGATTGCCGGGATTTCAGATAACCACCAAAGACTTTGCTTTGCTATATCACTATGGAATGGAAAGGATCCAATTCTTAAGGAAAGGCTCTTTGGATTAGATAGTCACGAAGGAAACCACGGAGAAGATGTAAAGGAATATTATTACTACTTGGATAATACTCCCTCTCACTCCTATATGAAATATCTATACAAATACCCTCAGCAAGAGTACCCATATCATAAACTCGTAAATGAGAACAAGAATCTAGGGCGTCTTGTCCCTGAGTATGAATTAGCGGATACAGGAATCTTTAACGAAGATCGATATTTTGATGTCTATGTTGAGTATGCGAAAAACGATCCTGAAGACATTCTCATACAAATCAAAATATTTAACCGGGGGTCTGTGGAATCTGAACTCTATATATTGCCGACCCTATGGTTTAAAAACGACTGGTCGTGGTTTAAGAATAGAACAAAACCAGAGATCAAACAGATCAAAGAAAAAAATAATATTTTCGTGATCGAGGCCTTACATCCTGAACTTGAAGAGATGTATTTTTATTGCGAGTCTCCAAAGGAACTACTATTTACAGAGAACGAAACGAATTCAAAAAGAATAGACGGAGCAAATAATGCTTCAGCTTATGTAAAAAACGGCATAAATGATTACATTGTTAACGGTGATAAGAATGCTGTTAATCCTGAGCTTACAGGCACAAAATTTTCACCATATTATATGTTGAGGCTGGAATCAGGAGAATCAAAAGAGCTAAGATTTAGACTTTGTAAATCAAAAAATCTTAGCGTACCGCTTGGTAAACAGTTTGATAAAATATTTCTTAATAGAAAAGCTGATGCTGATGAATTCTATAAGAAGCTCAGCCCTACCCTCATTAAAGAAGACGAAAGGAATATTCAAAGGCAGGCTTTCTCTGGAATGCTATGGTCCAAACAATTTTATAATTATGTAGTTGAAGATTGGCTTAAGGGAGACCCGGCATTCCCTCCCCCTTCCCCTGATAGAAAAAAAGGACGTAATCATAGTTGGACTCATTTGTATGCGGACGATGTGCTCTCTATGCCCGATAAATGGGAATACCCCTGGTTTGCAGCTTGGGACACGGCCTTTCATACAATTCCATTCTCGATGATTGATCCTGATTTTGCTAAAAGACAGCTAACAAGATTAACCAGGGAGTGGTATATGCATCCCAATGGCCAAATTCCGGCATATGAGTGGGCTTTTGGGGATGTAAACCCACCGGTTCATGCCTGGGGGGCTTGGCGAGTATATAAAATAGAGAAGAAAATTTATGACAAAAGTGACAAACTATTTTTAGAATCTGTATTCCAAAAACTCCTTCTTAATTTCACTTGGTGGGTAAATAGAAAAGATATTAAAGGCAACAATATATTTGAAGGGGGATTCTTGGGTCTCGACAATATTGGAGTCTTCAATAGAAGCAAATCTCTTCCAACAGGCGGGTACCTACAACAAGCAGATGGTACCAGCTGGATGGCTATGTATGCACTTAATATGCTTACAATTGCTCTTGAACTTGCAAGAGAGAATAAAAGTTATGAAGATATCGCCAGTAAATTTTTTGAACATTTTCTTTATATATCAAATGCTATAAATGGGTTTGGAGAAAAACAGACGGGGCTCTGGGATGAAAAAGATGGATTCTATTATGATATGCTAAACCTTCCTGATGGCGCGCAAATACCGCTTAAAATTCGCTCTATCGTAGGTCTTATACCCTTATTTGCCGTAATGACTATAGATCAAAAGGTAATAGAGTCTCTCCCAGGATTTAAAAGAAGAATGGATTGGTTTATTCAGAACAAACCCGACTTAGTCACACAATGCTCGATTGGAAAAGCTAGTAATTCTCAGAGAAGTTTTCTATCAATAACTAACCAATATAAATTAGGAAGTATTTTAGAGAAGATGCTCGATGAAGAAGAATTCCTAAGCCCTTACGGCATTCGTTCATTATCAAAATATCACGAGAAAAATCCCTATATCCTAAAAATAGATGGGGCAGAGTACAGCATTGACTATGAACCAGCAGAATCAAGAACGGGGTTATTCGGTGGAAATTCAAACTGGAGAGGTCCTATCTGGTTTCCTGTAAACTTCCTAATAATTGAATCCTTACAAAAGTTTCATCATTATCTGGGAGATAGCTTCCAGGTAGAATGTCCAACAGGTTCGGGCAATTTAATGAACCTCTGGGAAGTATCTCTCGAATTATCAAATAGACTAATTTCCATCTTTACTAAAGATTCCTCCGGCAGGCGACCATTCTATGGAGATATAGAGAAATTCCAAACAGACCCAAACTCAAAAAATCTCATACTCTTTAATGAGTATTTTCATGCTGACAGTGGAGCAGGACTAGGAGCTAGTCACCAGACAGGATGGACCGGACTAATAGCTAAAATCATTCAACAGACTGCAGAATACTATCCAGACAGAAGTTGAAAACAAGCTGTCACACATAACTAATTTTTAATATTGGGCCTAGCTGCCGGGAGCTATAGCAATAAACAGCAGGAACTGAAATATAACTAGTTTTGATAATATTTTAAGAGTTTGGCTCGGGTTAGTTGAGACACTTCGAACCAATAAATATTATGATTTAGTAGAATTAAAGACTAATTACGATAACTTTATCTCAGAAATAACCTTTTAAAACTAAATAGCTCCCTTGAAAAGCTCAAGAATCCGACGCAACTTAGTGGTTAATAGTACCGATAAGCGCATTAAGTTATTAAGCTCGGCTTGCTAGATCCAAAATACTTGGGAATTTCAAGTAAATTAGTGGCCGAAGAGGACAAGCTTTTTAACATCGTAGATGTATCCCGATCTATATTTTTCGTGTCAAATTGCTCAAGATAAATACGCAGCGTGGCGCCCTTTGTTCCCGTTCCTGAAAGGCGGATGATTATTCTCGAGCCGTCAGCAAGAAAAAGACGGAAACCCTGGTGCTCACTAACGTCTTTAGTTACCGGGTCAACATACCTAAACTCGTCGGCACGCGTTATTTCACTCCCCGATAAACTCATACCTTTAAGTTTGGGGAGCCTCTTTCTCATATCTGAAAACATTTCATTAGCTTTGTCCGAATCCATTTCCTCGTAGTCATGACGCTCGTAGTAACTTCGCCCATACTTGCTCCAGTGGCCCATTAAAATATCCCTTGCGGATTTACCGGTTCCCGAAATTATTGAAAGCCAGCTCAAAACAGCCCACAGACCGTCTTTCTCTCTCACATGATCGGCTCCCGTACCGAAGCTCTCCTCCCCGCAAATATTGCACAGTCCCGCATCCATTAGGTTGCCGAAATATTTCCACCCCGTAGGTGTCTCAAAACACTCGATTCCTAAATTCTTTGCTACTCTATCAAGAGCTGTACTAGTTGGCATTGACCTTGCCACTCCTGAAATACCATCTTTGAATCCGGGTATACACGTGCCTGCCATATCAGTTATTACGGCAACGGAATCTCCGGGAGGCACGAATAATTTATGAACGAATATCATGTTCCGGTCGCCATCTGCGTCATTTGCCACTCCAAAGTCCGGAGCGTCATCGGCCATCATTTTATCTACGAGAAAGGAGTTGTAGACAAGGTTGGGATCCGGGTGAATGCCGCCGAAGTCGGGCAAAGGATTACCTCTTATTACCGTTCCCTTGGCAGCTCCGAGCAGATGTTCCAGGAAGTATTGCGCATATATCCCCGTAACCCCATGCATACCGTCAAAAATCATTCGGAATCCGCTTTTAAACAGATCCGCTATTTTGTTGAAATCGAATACCCCCTCGAGTACAGTTTGATAGTCTGTAAAAGGGTTGATTACGGATATCTTCGTACTCCCGATGTGATACTCGCTTTCATTATCAATTTGAAATTCCAAGTCGCCCGCTGTGAGATAATAATCGATCGACAAGCTCAGTTCATAAATTCTTTGGGTGAAAGCCTCGGGCGCGGGTCCTCCGTTACTCACGTTATATTTAATTCCGAAATCCCCTTCTTTGCCGCCGGGGTTATGGCTAGCGGTAAGTATGAAACCGCCCAGAGCCTTTCTTTGCCTTATCACCGCAGACATGGCTGGTGTTGAAATTAGCCCCCTTCTGGGAATTAGTATTTCTCCGAAACCGTTTGCTACGGCCATACTGAGAATAGTCTGCATGACTTCATGATTTAGATATCGGCCGTCGCCCCCAATGGCTAAACTCTCCTTTGAGAGATCAATACCCGGCCCCTCTCTTAATGTATTGAACACTGATTGAATGAAATTCTCAGTGTAGCCCGGATTATCCATAAATACCCGTGTTTTCTTCCTTAAACCTGAAGTACCGGGATGCTGATCTTTATAAGGGATTGTCGGAACTTTTTTAATATTTGGAGCAATCATCCGTTCACCGCCTTTGGATATATAGCAGCATGAGATTGTTCAAATATCTTATACGCACCTAGCTTTACAACATCTGCTATGAAAAACCAACCAATAGAGTACACCCAGACCATTCCCGCATACTTCCAGCCCAGAGCGGGCATTAAAATTCCGTATACGGATAAAAGAGTCGCGACGAGCTGCGTAACTAAAACTGCTCCCAACAAGATGTACGCCGGCCTGATTGACCAGAAAGGCCCTCTTGTCCTCGCCACAAAAACCGTCAGGTGTCCGCCAACAGATAGATTCAAGTAAATAAGCGGCTGTACAATCTCTCTATTGAGACCAAGATACTCCTCAGCTATATAAAATAGCCCGAATGTTTCAATCACTCCCAATAAGCCCAACACCGATGAAATACCCAGAACACGTTTCATATTCCAAGCTTCAGGCAGAGCAGAATAGTGGGTGCGGTCATAAGCTATCGATAGAATCGCACCGTCATTAAGAAGAGCAAGTAGTACTATCATTACTGCCGTTACGGGATAGAAATTGAAGATTAAAATGGCTAGAGTCATAAAGAGTAGCACATTGATTGTCTCGGCAATACGGTAAATCGCATAACTGTTCATCCTCACGAAAATTTTTCTGCTTTCTTGTATGGCTTCGATAATTACTGAAAGTCCAGGGGTTAAAAGCACTATATCGGCTGCCAGTCTGGCGGCATCTGTAGCTCCTGATACTGCTATTCCCGCATCCGCTTTCTTTAAGGCAGGTGCATCGTTTACTCCGTCTCCCGTCATCCCTATGATATGCCCCTGTTTCTGCAGGACATCTACTATGTGGTATTTGTGCTCAGGGAATACTTGCGCGAAACCGTCTGCTTTTTCGATTTCCTCTGCTAGCTGACCTTGCTCATAGGGTTTTGAATCAGAGAGGATTTTCGCATCCAGAATGTTTGTTCCCAAACCCAGCTCTTGGGCTATCTCTTTTCCTATTATTACCTGATCGCCTGTCACCATCTTAACCTTAATCCCCATATTTGTTGCGGCCGCTATCGTGGCCTTAGCATCAGGCCGGGGAGGGTCATATAGCGGAAGCACGCCCTGAAATTGCCAATTTCCCTTATTATCAGTTTTAGCCACTCCGAGAGATCTAAATCCCTTGGACGCAAATTCGCCTATTTTTTGTTCTACTTCTGATTTTATATCATCTGAAATCTTCGAGAGAGCAAGTATGACCTGTGGCGCTCCCTTGGTCACTTGAAAAGTACCTCCATCCTTGCTTTTCACCTGAGCTTCCGTTCTTTTATGCACAGGATCAAAGGGGGTATAATGGATTATATCGTATCCGCTTTTGGTAATGTCTTCTTTTAGGCCGCCGAGTACCGCAATGTCGATCGGGTCTTGGTCTTCCAATCTTGAGGCAAGGCAAGCAGATAGGATTACGTCTTCGGGTTTAATATCGGATACCGCAAAAGGCTCTCCAAGGGTTAGCTTATTTTGGGTTAATGTTCCGGTCTTATCAGAGCAGAGTATGTCCATTCCCGCAATCTCTTCGATACTTGCAAGACGTGTAACAATCGCCTGCTTCAATGCCAAGAGCCTCGCTCCCACTGCCATGGTAACAGAAAGGACCGTCGGCATTGCAACGGGGACGGCGGCCACAGTTAATACAAGAGCAAATTCCAGGGTCTTAATCATATCGTCTCCCCTAAATAGGGCGACTCCTAGTATCAGGGCAACCACACATATAGCAATTACTATTAGATAATCACCTATCTTGAGAATAGCCTTCTGGAAATGGCTTACGGTATGAGCGGTTTCTACGAGTTTTGCGGTTTTACCGAAGAAGGTGTTTCCCCCCGTAGCGTAGACAAGAGCGTCTGTCTCGCCCTGCCTTAAAACAGATCCGGAATATAGGACGTCGCCGGGCCCGCGAGTTACGGGCAGGGATTCTCCTGTAAGTGCGGACTGGTCGACCTCCACAGGGTCGCCTTCGATGAGCTTGGAATCGGCAGGGACGATGTCGCCTAATCGGATCCTCATTACATCTCCCGGGACTACTTCACGGGCAGGGATCTTTTCCCAATTGCCACCGCGCTTTATAAGTGCGTTTAGAGCAAGCTTTTCCTTAAGTGCGGCAATCATATTACCCGCCTTATGCTCCTCCCAAAATCCCACAAGTGCATTTACGACAAGGAGCAATGTTATAATTCCGAAATCGGCCCAATGCTTGACCACAGCAGAAAGTATGGCGGCAATCTCGATCATCCAGGGTATCGGGCCCCAGAAATAGGAGAGGAATTTAAGAATGGGGGTTTCCTTTTTTTCCTCGAGTTCGTTGGAGCCATATTGAGACAAGCGGCTTTGAGCTTCTTGATTGCTCAGGCCATCGCCTGAGCAGTTTAATTTGCTCTCGAGCTCTCCAATTGACATAGAGGCAAATTCATCTTGTTTTTGATTGGGGTTGTTATTCTTATCGTTATCCTTACTCATTATCTCCCTCCTATTGATTTAAAAGCAGATAAAGAGAAAATTTTATAATAAACATCTTAACCATTACTGCTCAATTTCCAATAGTGTATATAGGGCATGTCCCCCCTATTGACAATCCGATCGCTAACACATGGACAAAAAAAGCGGATAGGATTATAATAGTTTTACTCGAACAACTCAGAGGGAAAGATAATAATGGGAAACAAAAAAAACGACAAAAAGAATTACAAAAAACTCGATGACAAGACTTATGAAAAGGAGCTCCTCAAATTACAGACAGAGCTTGTGAAGCTTCAGGGTTGGGTCACGCAAGAGGGA
>JBBDIN010000020.1:0-7935 GCA_040880385.1 Thermodesulfobacteriota bacterium
AAACTTATTTACCTTTTATGGTAAAAGGAAAGACAACTATACAAGACAGGATTGTCAACACTACAATTCATCTTGGCGAATACATAGAGATTGGGGAGATAACAATACCTTTTTCTTATGAATTCATTGTCGACGGCAACCCTTCGACCGAAACACTTAAGATTAAAACCTTAGAGCTGAATCCTGAAATTGAGGATGATATGTTTAAAATGCCTAAGCGTCCTCAGGATTTGAGGTAGAGTTTTTAAGCTCTCAATTCTGAGCTGAATCAAATTCCGACTTCTCTTTCTTAGAATCCTTGCACCGGCAAATTGAGCGGCCAAGAGTGGTATCAACAGACTAATAAGAGCTGATGGTGGTTGAGAACTTCTGGCTAGAGAGCAGTCACCTGCTACGATCTACAAACCGGTCATTAGGGCTGCGTTATTTCATAAACCTAGTAAATAATTAAATGGGAACAAGTGATATATACTAGTTGTTGAAGCCATATTTTGACCAGTTACTGAGGACTTTTTTCTGTAATTCCTCAGGCACATTATATTCAAAACCTGAAATCTCACTGCGGTCAAACCCGGGAAGTAAGGCATTAAAAATCACTTTTGTGCTGCTCATGTCCTTTTTCTCTGCCGCTTTTAGATAATGAAGAAGAGGAAGTGTTTTTTGGTGATCGAAAAAATGTGCATCCCTCTGCGGATGACAACGTGTAGAGAAGGCCCACATCACCTGATCTGAATCACTAGGGTCAATATCATCATCAACCAGCATAACTTTAGGTATATCCACTCCGGGTTTACTGTTAAAAATTATCTCTTTGGCTTCATGTGTAAGCTCATGTGTCTCTTCATAAGATTTGCAGGGTCTGTGAACTGTAACTACAAGCCAGTGAACGGCACTTTCGAAAAGTAAGAAACAACTACTTACAGGAAAATTATGTTTTCTTAGCTCAGCCATAATAGCAGCAGAGTACATAGTGCCGCAGCATGTCTGTGTGTCCTCAACTGGAACTCCCGCAAAAACTACAGGAAGAATGGGGTTGTTTTTGAATGTAATAGCGCTCACGTTGTAAATTGGCTGCAGGGTATCGTGTGCCCCCATGTAGCCGGCGAACTCTCCCATCGGGCCTTCTTCTTCAGTCTCAATATCTGAGATAGTGCCTTCAATAACGATCTCTGTGTTTGCAGGCACTTCTAGATCGACCGTTTTGCATTTGACCACCGAGACACCCTCGCCATAAAGAGCGCCCATTGCATCTACTTCACTTTGGTTCTCCGGGATCGGCATTCCTGAGAAAAATGGCACCGCAGGTGGTGCTCCGAGGGCAAGAGCAAACGGTGTCGGCTCCCCCTGATCGCTCCACATTTTGTGAATTATCCCAAGGTGCTGCTGATGCGGTATAAGCCCGGTCATTGTGTTTTTGTCTAAAATCATAATGCGGTTTATTGACCAGTTAGTCCATGATTTATCAGGTGTGTCTACAATTACTGTGCCCCATGTGTTGATGTAACGCCCGCCGTCGCCGTGGTGGATGTAGGGCACGGGAAACCGCATGAGGTCTATATCGTTTCCGGTCAGAATGTTTTCATGACAAGCTCCGTTTTCGACAACTCTTGGCGGGACACCTTCTTTGGTGATTGCATCTGCTATAGAGTTTACAATTTCTCGGGCAGTGGTCTCAGGCGGGAAACCAAGAGAGGTTGCAATTCGCGCGAGCTTGAGCCCCTTCTGTGCGCTGAGTCCTCCCGAGCCGCCCAGTACTCTGAACCCTTCCTCAATGTCTTTGATGTTATTAAATAATGGAGCGGGCGCTCTCAGATCATACGCGCGTCTTATTATAGCGCCAATCTCTAGGTTCCAGTCAACTTCGACATCTACCTCCTGAAGCTCTCCAAGACTACCTAGAACATTTAAATACTCCCGTAAGTCCTTTAATTGTTTCAAAGGGGTTCCTCCACTCATCTAAAAAATGTATCACGACTAAACCAACATAAAAGATGTTCCATGCTTAATCAAGAATATCGCAAATACATAAGATGAAACAAAATTTTTTGGCCTCAAATCACTTCTCAAGAAGCATGCTGGAAGGTTGAGGTGCTTTCTTAAGTATTACACCATACTTATCTACAATATTGACTTTTATATGCTCCATAGCTTCTTCAATGGAGTCTGTAACGATAAAGAGATCTATATCTTCAGGACTAATTGTCCCCTCTTCGACCATGTGGTGAAGCATCTCCATAAGCTCTGCGAAATACTCTTTGCCAATTAGCACCACGGGGAAGTTGAATATCTTTTTTGTTTGAATTAGTGTGATTACCTCAAATAGCTCATCCATTGTCCCTGCCCCTCCGGGCATAATGACAAAAGCATAGGAGTATTTAAGGAGCATTACTTTTCTGACGAAGAAGTAATTGAAGTTTAGCATTACATCAAGATAAGGATTTGGGTCCTGCTCAAATGGGAGGATAATATTGCATCCGATTGAGGTACCCCCCGCTTCATGCGCGCCCCGGTTTGCGGCTTCCATAATTCCAGGGCCGCCGCCTGTCATAACGCCGAAACCTAATTTCACAAGTTCACGGCCGACCTGTCTTGCATCCTCGTAATAGGGACTACCTTCTTCAGTCCTTGCCGAGCCGAATACTGTTACAAGTGGGCCGACAAAGTGCAGCCTCCTGAACCCATAGAGAAAGCCCCAGAAAACACGAATCAGAAACCCAAGCTCGCGGAGCCTTGAGTGTGGCCCTTGTAAAAAGACTCTTTCTTCAATCTCTTGGTCTGTATGCGGTTTTTTTCTTAATAGGTTAGTAATCCATTCTAGCAAGGCAGTCCCCCGGTGAGCAGTTGATTGAAACTATTATACCTATAAATAGGGTGTTGAATCTAGGAATGCGGTTCTGTTTAGAAGAAATATTTACTTAGGTTAAACACCTAGCTGCTGAGCAAGCTCTGCAATATCACTTGCGATAATATCATAGGGCATATCGTCTGTGGCATCATTTTTTCGCTCCGGGCCAAACTCAAGCGGGCGGGAGATATAGGCGGTTTTAAGCCCTAGCGCTCTCGCCGCAAGAAGGTCGTCCTGGTGAGCCGCGCACATCATTATTTCTTCAGGCTTTAAGTCCAGAAGTGATGCCGCTGTTAGATAAACCTCTTTATCGGTTTTGTAGTGCTTGGCTAATTCCGAAGATAAGACAACATCCCAGGGCAGCCCTGAGTGCTTTGCCATGTTGACGAGAAGTGAGATATTCCCGTTCGAAAGTGTCGCTATCACGTATTTCTCTTTTAGTCTACTTAGACCTTCTACAGAATCAGGCCATGGCGCTAACCTGTGCCACGCTTTATTTAAGTGAACTATTTCGCTTTCAGATATATCCTTTATTTGAAACTCATCAAGTAAACGCTCCAGCACAATTCTATGAAGCTCATCTATACTCATCCACGGAAGCTCACCCTTTCGAACTTGGTCCATTGAAGGCGCATACCCCCCCCTCCATTTATCGGCGAATGCTTCCCAGTCGGCGCTTATACCTTTTGACTGCCCAAGCACAGTTAACTCTTTTATTATAGAACTCCGCCAATCGACAACCGTGCCGAAGACATCAAATGTTAACGCTTTAACTGAAGAAAGTTTGTTAGTCATAGGAATATATAAAGGTCAGCTAGCTGACCTGGCTTTCTCTTCTGCCTTGGAAATAAACTTCTCTGCGTTCACGATAAATCTCTGGTGTGTGCCGGAGGTAATTTGATCCACCCCGTCATGTGCTTCGATCGAGAAGACAAGACGTTTCCCGTCTACCTCAACAAGCTCGCCTTTTACTGTAACAGTCAAACCCGGCGGAGTAGCTGCGGTGTGGTTTAAATTCACATCAATCCCTACCGACTGCTCCCTCGGCCAGTCAATATGCTCATTTACAAATTTCACACAGGCCCATTCAATAAGAGCGATCATAAAACCGGTTGAGAAAACCCGCGGCATCTGCTGAAACTCTTCAGCCTCGGGATAAATATATGGAACGGTTTTGTTTTCAGGAACTTTGTAATCAAGTTCAAAAGTAAGCCCGGGCTTTAGTGTCTCGTACATTTCTATCTCCTCTACTAAATCCATTAGAATTCAAAATGAGATTATACATTATTGTTTCCAATCTTTTAATTCACTTTGATTATCAATCTACAGGAGAATCTACGTAGAGCACATGAAACGCCGGCACATAGGCAAACAGCATTTACCTCAAGCATCTAAATCTGAAGACTATAATCCCCCTATATTCCCCTTTAAAAAAGGGGGCTTTTCCTCTCTATTTAATTATTGCTCTGTTCTTTATATCCCCTGCTTATATCTCCTCCTCTTTATGTCTCCTCCTTTTTCAAAGGAGGGTTAGAGAGGATTATTCTTAACTAAAGCACCAATCCCCGTTGACATATTATGTAGTATATGAGACCCTGTTTTCAGAGGCGAAAAATGCTAAAAACACCTGAAGAATTTGAAGCTAGCCTGCGTGAGCTAAACCCCACTGTTTACATAAAGGGACATAAGGTACAGAGCGTTGTAGATGAGCCGCTACTTCGCCCTGGTGTAAATGCAATTTCGATCACATATGAATATGCTATGCTCCCCGAATATGCTGAAACCATGACTGCCGTGTCTCATGTTACCGGCAAGAAAGTAAACCGACTTCTGCATATCAACACCAGCCAGAACGATCTGCTCAAAAAGCTTGAGATGACAAGGCTCCTTTGCAGAGAAACAGGATGCGCACAGCGTTATCTCTGCCACGACGCACTCAACGCGCTCTATGAAAATACGAACAACACTGACCTCAAATACGGCACTGACTATCATGTGAAATTTTTAAATTATTTAGAACGTGTCCAGGACGAAGACCTGACCATGTGTGTAGCTATGACCGATGCCAAGGGAGATAGAACCAAACGTCCGCACGAGCAGCACAACCCTGATCTGTACTTGAGAATGGTTGCCAGAGATAAAGAGGGAATTACTGTTAGAGGGATTAAAGCGATCGTAACAGGCGCTCCATATACTCATGAAATTTTAGTTCTGCCAACGAGGAACATGACGTTTCAGGACAAGGACTATGCAATTTCTTTCGCAATCCCGATTGACACCCCTGGAGTAGAGCTTGTATCACGCCAGGCTGGAAGGCCCGGGGATACGGGTGCTCCGCTTACTTCACAATATGGACAAGCTACGGCGCAGATACTTTTTGACGATGTGTTTATCCCTTGGGACAGAGTTTTCTTGGCGGGGGAGTGGGATTTTGCAGGCTCCCTCACAGAATCATTCGCCACTCATCATAGAGTGAGCTGCATAGGAGCGCGCGCAGGGTTGGGCGATATATTAATCGGCGCTACAGCAGCAATGGCAGAAGCAAACGGACTTGATCCTCAGAAAAACGGTCATATCAGAGAAAAAATTGCCGATCTAATAAAATTTGTGGAGTCCTTTTATGCATGCGGTGTGACATCTGCAATTTTTGGAAAGGAAACAACTGCCGGGAACTTCAAACCGGAGCCTGTATATGCAAATATTGGAAAGCTCCTTCAAGGAACGCATATTTACGATATGTTCAGGATAGTCCACGACACTACGGGTGGGATTCTAGTTTCATCCCCCTACCCTGAGGACTTGGAGATTCCCAATATCGGCGAGAAGCTATCTCAATATCTACAAGGTAGTGAGGATATCTCAGCAGATTATAGAGTCTCTGTTGCCAGACTGCTTGAGGATATCACTGCTTCTTACCAAGGCGGCTGGTATTCGGCAATTAGCATCTCCGGCGGCGGCTCCCCCGAGGCTACCAGGATGGAAATAGTGCGAAAGTATGACATCGAAGAGAGAAAATCACTAGTGGAGAGAATAACTGGAGTTTGAGTATAAAATTGATATTAAATATTTGTTAAACAGGAATTAGTCATGCCTGAGATTAAAGATAGTTTAGGAAACAAAAAAGAAGAGCACTGTATTGAATGCCCTGTTGGGCTAGATGACTGTGTAGATTGCGGCGCATGTGATCACTGCGATCATGACGCCACGCTTGATGAAGCGGAACTCCCGCCTAACTGGCTCAAGTTTATAGAGAAGAGCAAAACCCTTCGCAATAAATAGGTTTAACAAAAGTTTTGAGACTGTAAACAATCTCTCTTATTAAGAATCCGATATACAAGAAATTCAGAATAAAGAAACGCGGCTCCCTCGCCGCGGTCGAGAACTGATGGGCAGTCCTGCGGTAGCAGCGAGGGAAATCCGCAATGGTGTTCCCTCACCAATAATTAGTACGATGTCATAATCAAAATTGGATGTTGAATAGGAAAAAAGGTTTTAGATTTATTGCAAACCGCTACTGTACATAGCAAATTCTGCTTTTATTAGCGCTCTCTTAGGTGTTAATCGAACTCAGGACTCAATTGTTTCCAGCCTTTAAGAAAGGCTGTAATACAAAGAAGTAGGGTATGTATGTCAGCTTTTCTTTTTTAGATCCTTAAGAATCTCTCTTTCCTGCTGAGTGCGTAATTCAAAATCTTGAAGAGGGGTAACCTCCCACTCCATAGCGCCCCACATTGGAAGTGAGCGCAGCGTGCGGTCTACCTCATCATGAGAATCTGCCTCAATAATAAAAGCAAGTGAGCGCTCACCAACCGGCACTCCGCCGACAAGTGACCCCTCTGTCTCTAACTCTTCAAGCTCTTCAAATGCAGGAAGCACAACATTTTCAATTATTTCTATAGCCTCGTCTACAGAAAAAAATCCCGGCCCTTCATTTCCAATCACTAAATATTTCATTATTCATTCTCCTGAGAATATATATAAGATAATTTTTCTGAGCGATAATCATATCATAATTACAGCAGAATGAAGCCACTATTATCTAAATAGTGATTTCCAGCTGTTATGAGGTTTTATAATACTATCTCCGGGCGAGGATTAATTGCTTTAGCAATTGTATTTGGAGTTATTGGGATTTTAGCTGTAAGAAGAAGACAGCAAGTCTCATAATAGTAGGCATATCGACCTATGTTATAGAGGTATAACGTGGGTTGGAAAATCTTAAATACAGTATTTGCTAGGAAAATAAAGCAAGCAGGATAAGACTGTTATATTGATTGAATATAAGAAATCAGACTAAACCATAGTGTTGCCAAGCAAATAACATCTCATTTTTATCTAAAAACATCTGGAATAAAAAAAGTGCTGCTTAATCCCATCCAAAGCTTAAACCGCACAATTAAACCGCAAATGGGGTTGACCGTCCCATTGATTTTATTCACTGCGGCCAAGGGAATCTATTTTCAGTAATTGATTAATTCCTCCACTACTATATAAAACAATATATATACAAAATATTCCCAAAAATTTGCAAAAGAATTAGAATTGAGCTTTAAAGTAGGGGAAAGCAGTTAAATATGGCAGAAAATTTTGAAAAATACTGGTTGGTGTGAATCAAGACAATTTATGGCGGGAACTTTAAATTCCCAACATCCTATCCCAGAATCCAAGATGGCGGTAGGTGGAGGGAACGGACTCGGGATAGGGATGTTGGATTAGGTAGCAAATTAATATGAAAATACTCCCGAAAATTTAAAATAAACATGCTCACCTTCTACCTACTTAATACTTTACTATATATTATCTATTTCAACAACCTTTATTTGTAAACGTTTACTAAACAAATAGAAGGGATAGAAATATAGCAACTTAGACTAATCAATGGAAGCAACAAGTAGGACTTTATATGGAACGGAGAAGGTTAACATCTAACAGGTGGTTTCAATATAAAAAAGGCGCGAGTTTTACTCAACGTCCTTTATTAATAGTTTGGCTAACATTGTCTAAACTTTCGAGGTAGTTAAAATAGTTTAGGCTTCGTTTGAATTTGTTCACTTTTTTTTTCCAATCTTGCTGGATAATGATGAGCGAAC
>JBBDIN010000021.1:0-7933 GCA_040880385.1 Thermodesulfobacteriota bacterium
CCATTCTAACTATAAAAGATACCCAATTCAAGGGAGTGTATGGGGTAATGTTATTGCTTGGTAAGTTTGTGTATAATGAAATTTATGGAACAGGGACCAACTCAGAACATAAAGAATAATCCTGACGACGAAAGAAGAAGATTTATACTGCAGGTTGTACAGCCGGGTCTGGCAGGGTTGATGGATGGCACGGTTTCATCATTAGCGCCACTATTTGCAGCAGCTATCGCCACCCAGAATAGTAAAACTGCATTCCTAGTTGGACTAGCAACGGCTTTGGGCGCCGGAATCAGTATGGCATTCTCTGAGGCCCTGTCGGATGATGGGGTAATAAGCGGCCGCGGAAGCCCGTGGATAAGAGGGCTTGTAGAAGGGGCAATGACATTTTTGGGAGCAATTGGTCATGCATTGCCGTTTTTAATATCTGATTTCAGAACGGCTTTTATAGTTGCGAGTATAGTAGTTGCAATAGAATTGGTAGTGATTGCATATATAAGGAATAAATATATGGACACACCTTTTTTAAGGGCTGCTTTTCAGATAATAGTAGGCGGAGTAATTGTTCTAGCAGTTGGAATTTTTATAGGCAAATCATGACCGTCATGAAGAAACCTTACTTTCATGATGTTCACGAAATTTTTCCAGAACAAAATTAATCATCTTATCTCGTCTTATATATCCCTTTACATATTGATTATTTAGGTTGTCTACAACCGGGACCCACTTTAAATTGTGGTCTCTCATTGTTGCGGCAACAATGGTGCAGGAATCAGCTTCAGTGGCAACAATCGGAGATTCTGTCATAAAATCTGATATCTTTGTAAAAGGAGTAGCTGCTGATTCAACGGCTCTGAAGATATCGGTTCGTGTCAGGATTCCTTTAAGTTTATTTGAATCATCAATAACGCAGCAAAAATCAAGCTCTTCTCCGCTTAATGTTTTCACAGCCGTTTCAAAGCTATCATCAGGGCTGAGGCTAATCTCAAGAGGTTTTATAAAAGTAGAAAGCGGTTGATTCTTAAGCATCTCAAACACAACAGGCAATTTTTGCCACATGTTACCGCTTCGTCTCTTTACAGCATCCGCTAGAAAATCCCTAAATGGCCTTAGTGCGCCAGATATCTGTTCAAAAACCTTTTTACCCATAACAGTAACTTCAAGCACTGTCCTTGCGCGAACTGCTGAGGTTCTGACCCTGCTATCAAGCAAAGCCATTTCTCCAAAAAAGTCTCCCTGGCCCAATATAGCCAAAACCTTTTCATCTTCCTTGCCGGCATTACGCACAATATCGACTTCACCGGATTCTATAATATAAAAATCATTTGAAGGATCGCCCTCATTAAAAATATAATCCCCCGGCTGGTAATGTGACTTGCAGACTCTTTCTGTAAGATCTGCTTTTGGATGGGCAAGATCACGGGAATAAAAAATTTCCCAAGCCCAGTCAAAACCGACTTTTAATTGATGTGAAAAACTGGGGAGCTTAAATAGATATACAGATCTCCATAGAAACCATGCGACAAAGCCTGAGATATGAAAACCCAGAAATTCAGCTACAGCGTTATGTCCACCGATCGCGCAGAGCTGACCGAGGGGTTTAAATTTAAAAGGCTTAGTCTCTTTACCTTTTATAACACGCACAATATTCTCTGCAGCTTGTCGGCCTTGACGCTCTGCAAACTGACCTGTTGGCGGGCTAGGAGTATTATCATAAGAATTATTAATAAGTGCGCAGTCTCCAATTGCCCATACGTTTTGGTGTCCTGAAACTCTCATATCCGGATCTGTAACAAGCCTTCCTTTTTCTTTTGTAGCATCTAGGTTTTGTACAATTGGGGCTGTAGCGTTGCCAACTGTGCATACAATTGTAGCGCCGTCGATAGTTTGTCCGTCCCCAAAACCTACTCCTTCCTGGGTTACGTAAGACACGCGCTTGTTTAGTACCACATTAATCCCGGCCTGCTCCATTTTAACTCTAGTGAAATCTCTGAGCTTTGAACTAACTTCAGGCAACAGCTGGTCTCTTGAATGAACAAGCGTAACTTTGATTTCTTCTTTTGGTATATTTCTAAAAAACTTTCTGGTATCGCGCACCAGATCTTTGATTTCTCCCGCGACCTCAACGCCACTGAACCCACCTCCTACAATAACAAAGGACAAATGCCAGCGTCGTCTGTAAATATCTTCACAAATCTCAGCATTTTCCATCTGCTGCATTACATGGTAGCGCAGAGCCACAGCGTCCCCTACAGTCTTAAGAGGAAACGCATGATCGGGCATACCGGGAATTAATCCTAAGTTAACAGAGGAGCCGCAAGCAATAACAAGGTGGTCATAGACCATTTGACCTCTTTTACCCGCATCTCCAAAGTACTCTACAGTGTTATTATTGACATCAATCTTGGTAATATCTTCAGTTCTGCAGTAAACCCCAGGAAGCCTTTGACGCAAGGGCACAGCCACCGGTTCGGGACTTATTGAAGCTCCCACGATTTCAGCTAGAAGTGGCTGGAATACTAAATAGTTCTCACTGTTGTAAAGAATTATGTCAGCCTCTTCTCTGGAAAGTTGTTTGCGCAAAGTTAAAGCGCACTTAACCCCTGAAAACCCGCCACCAATAATCTTAATTTTTTTTCTGACACCCATAGTTTGTTAAGCTCCGTAGTTGTTAAACTCAGTTATTTAGGATACTACACTTTGTTTTGTTTGATGAAATGTGCACTATTCTTCGCTAAACAACTTTTGAACAGTCCAGTTACCAGGCCCCACCAATGCAATAAATAGAAATGAAATCATGTAGAGTACTGCAAGCTCTAACTTTGAGAATGGGTCACCAAATATTGCAAGATGTATAACAAATACGGCTATGAGCATATTTATTCCTGCAATCAATGCAGAGATTCTGGCGAACAATCCAAATATGATAAGAAGCGGGAACAAAGTCTCGGCTGATATTGCGAGGTAAGCCACAATATTGGGCATAGGAAGGCCCATTTTAGCTATATTGGCTATAAATGGATCCGGATTTAACAACTTTCCCAACCCATGTCCAAGAATCATAATAACACTTATCGAAACTCGAAATAATAATAGACCCAAGTTATTAATAGTCATTTATGCATCCTTTTTTACTTACGTTAAGAAATAAACCTTTATTCAAGTATCATTAAAATCAATCTTCATTTCAACTGCAGAGCGTTTCCCCTCACTATCAGAATATACTATCAAACCATCTAAAACATTCTCAGATAAGACAACTCCATCTTGCGCTGTTACATCAAAACTAATTTCCGTTAAGTTTAAATCCTCTGATTTGATAGAGCTGATATTTTGAACCAATACTGAATCACCTGGGTTTGGATAGTACTCTATATTTTCACTTTGTGGATTAGACTTTAATTTTATTTCAACTTTGACTTGTCCCTGGGATGAATTTGTTTTCTGCACCTCAATCTGAAATGGGTTTTTTCTATCTGTTAAAGAAATCGGCAAGGAATCAGACCAATCAGCAAAAAGGGCTTCGCTTGAAGAGCTTGTACGTTCACCTAGCATCGGAGAAAAGTTAAGCTTTGCTTTACCCGGTATGCAAATCTCTTTACAGCTTATCCAGGATACTTGTGTTTCTATATCAACACTTTTATCTATTTGAGTATCGGAGGGAACTTGAATATTAGTCCATAGCAAAACAGAATTCTCGTATCCGAAATCCACACCACCGCCAGTCTTTTTGTAGGCCCTGGGAATGGGCCACATTACTCCACTTGTTTGGTAGCTATCGGGCATATTCAATTTAAGTTTGGTGGGCAGTCCCGTTTGACCAGGATACTTCCAGTAAATGTGCCAACCGGGGTCTATATCAAAAAGCACTCCGAGATTAAAGGACTCACCTGGAGCTACTCTATCTATGTTAGATACTAATTTAGCTCTTACTGGAGTAGGGATCTCTTGGGCAAAAGAAGTTGTTATAAATACGGCAACAAATAGAATCATTAGCGCTAAGATACTTCTCATAAACTTGCTCCTGGAACTTATAATGGCTCTTGAATAGATTATTTATATGGATTTATTTATCGAACCAATTTTCAGGGGGCACTCTTACTGCTAACACCTCAGCGCTTACACATTTCTCATCACCCGAAAAAAGTTTACAAACAACGAAGAGCTTCCTTCCTTCTCTCATTGTAACTTTAGCTTTTAATCTCACTTCCTTATCTATCGGAATCGGTTTGTGGTAATCGATCTTCATGGATGCTGTAACATACCAAATGATAGGCTTAGTATCGAGATCCCTATTCTCTTGTTTATATCCATCAGCAATCGCCGTACTAATTGAGTGACAATCAATTATAGTTGCAATCACACCACCGTTGAGATAACCGGTAGGCCCGGCTTTATGACTTGCGTGTGGTTTCCATTCGCAGATTGATTTATCTTCAGACCAATAGCTCTTTATATGTAAGCCGTGCTCGTTGTTACATCCACAACCCCAGCACTCGTTATGTTCCCAATTATCTTGGAAAGCCTTTTCGCTCATTTATATCTCCAATTAATAGAAGGTTAATATCATGAATCAACTATACATTATATAAGTATACTGAGATGATAAGAAATCAAGTTTGTATATCTTTTTGCCTAACGATTCCATCTTTGATATGGAAACCTCTAATGTGCCCTTTATATAGGATTTCTTTCATGCTCGTTGTTGTGATAAAAATCTGTCCGGTAAAATCTTGAAGGAGTTTGAATAAGAACCTTATCCTATTGCTGTCTAGCTCACTAGTTATATCATCTAATAGCAATATGGGAGTTCTTCCTAAAAATTGATTGATCATCTCAATCTCAGAGACTTTCAAAGCAAGGGCTAAATTTTTAGCTTCTCCTTGAGAAGAATATATTGAAGCATCTTTCTCTGAGATAGAAAAACTTAACTTATCCCGGTGGGGCCCCACTGTTGTATGAAAACGTTTTTTGTCCTTTTCAAACTTTAGCTTGAGCTCATCTTTAAAGGACTGTTCTATATTGCTATTTAAATCAATAGAGCTTTGATAATGAATCCCTATTTCTTGATCGAGCCCAGAGGTCTGTTTATAAATTTTATTTAGCACAGGCCGAATTCTAGTCACAAAAGAGACCCTTCTCGAAATCACCTGACTGCCGATTTCAGCTAGCTGCTCATCCCAGACCTCTATCTTATCAAGTGTTAACGAAGAAGGCTTGACCAAAATTGCGTTTCTTTGACTAAGGGCTCTTTGATATAGCTTTAAATCCCTTAGATGCGCCGGATCAATGGAGCATATTATGGCATCCAGGTATTTTCTTCGGACTTGCGCAGAGCCTTTAACTATATCTATATCCGTAGGAAGAAATGTAACAACATTGTATCTTGTAGAAACTTTGGAGGTCTTATATACAACTTTACTGTTGAGCTTAAGAGTTTTATGGTTTTCATCAAGCAGGATGTTAATCTCATCAAAACCAGCCTGAGACTGAATTTCTCCTTTGAGTCTGCACTCTTTGCTTCCAAAACTAATAACTTCTTCAGATCTCAATTGTTTAAATGGCTTGAAAGCCAATAAAAAGTGTATAGCCTCAAGTAAATTGGTCTTTCCTTGTGCGTTTTCACCAATTATTAGATTAAATCTATCGTGGAAACTAAATGTTTCAGCACTGTAGGATTTAAAGTTCTTTAGAGTAAGGGATTTAAGTATCACAGGTACGCTGCATATTTCTTTGTTGGAAAGAGTATAATAAAGATAAGAGTTTTATTCAATTGTTTAGGTCTCAATTGGTACTGTGTCTAATTACTTCTTGACCCTAATTATCTTAGCGGTATTATTTTTTCAAGGCATAAACTATGATTGCACTTAAAATATGTAAGATCGAAAAGAAGGATGCGGGAAAGGGTTTTGCAAAACTCGACCCCGGAGATATGCGGGAGATAGGTGTTGAGCCGTGGGACCTTATTGAGATTGGGGGGAAGAGAAAAACTGTCGTTCGTGTTATGTCTCTTGATAAATCCAAGACTAAAAAATCTATTATCGAATTAGATGAAGCAACTATAGAAAACGCTCGTGTTGAGATCAATGAACATGTATTCGTTAAAAAGGTAGATTCAAAATCCGCAACAAAAGTAGTTCTGGCTCCAAGAAATAACGCCATTTTATATAATGGGAATGAGAATAAATATTTACAGGACCGCCTTGATGGTTTTCCAATAACAGTGGGTGATAAATTAAGAGTGAATTTGCCCGGCAAAAAAAACGAAGAGTTTAATGTTGTTGGAATAATGCCTTCTAATTCTGTAATAATCAGATCATCAACTAAGTTGGATATAAGAAAAAAACCAAAAGAAAAGTTCGATAGCTCTAAAGTCAGTTATGCGGATATAGGTGGCGTCAGTGAGCAATTAAAAAAGATTCGGGAAATTGTAGAATTGCCTCTTAAATATCCGCAGTTATTTAACAGGATGGGAATAGATCCACCAAGAGGGATTCTCCTGGTTGGCCCTCCAGGTAGCGGAAAAACGCTACTCGCCAAAGCCGTTGCTCATGAAACCAATGCTAATTTCCAGGTAATTAACGGCCCTGAAATAATGCATAAGTTTTATGGAGAAAGCGAGGCTCGTTTAAGAGATATCTTTGAGATTGCAACACGCAATCAGCCCTCAATAATCTTTCTTGATGAACTAGATGCTATTGCGCCTAAAAGAGATAAAGTCTCAGGAGACGTTGAGAAAAGAATAGTTGCACAGCTACTTTCCCTTATGGATGGGCTAAAGGATAGAGGTAATGTTGTTGTCATTGGCGCTACAAATCTCCCTGCTGCATTAGATCCGGCGCTAAGACGCCCTGGCAGGTTTGATAGGGAAGTAAGCATGGACGCTCCGGATAGAAACGGGAGGCTTCAGATTTTAGGAGTTCATTCACGTGGAATGCCTCTTGATGAGGATATAGACCTAGAGCGGCTAGCAGATGTAACACATGGATTTGTAGGGGCTGATATTGAGAATCTTTGCAGAGAAGCTGCAATGAAGGCATTAAGAAGAACCCTTCCTGACTTTGATGATGACAACAATGGCGAGAATGGAAATATGAATATTCAACCAATTACTGTTGATATGGCTGATTTCCTGGAAGCTCTAAAAGAGGTTGAGCCCTCTGCTATCAGGGAAATATTTGTCGAAATATCAAAAGTTACCTGGGAAGATATCGGGGGACTGAAAGATATAAAAGAAAAACTTGTAGAGGCTGTAATATGGCCGTTTACTCATAAAGACCTATTTGAATTAACAGACGCTAAAGCGCCAAAAGGAATTTTACTATGCGGCCCTCCTGGAACGGGGAAAACCCTTATAGCGAAAGCGCTTGCAAATCAAAGCGGCGCTAACTTTATATCCGTCAAAGGCGCGGAGCTACTCTCAAAGTATGTGGGCGAATCAGAACATGCAGTTAGAGACGTATTTAAAAAAGCCAAACAAGTGGCTCCTTGTATAATATTTTTTGATGAAATAGATGCACTAGCCCCGTGTAGAAGAGAATCCGATGGGACCAGGGTTTTAGAAAGAGTTGTTAGTCAGCTACTTACAGAGATGGACGGGATTGAGGATTTAAGAGAGGTTCTCATTTTAGCGGCAACCAACAGGGCTGACATAGTGGACCCAGCGCTTCTTAGAGCGGGAAGATTTGATATTATTCTTAATTTCCCTTACCCTGCAAACGCAGAATTATACGATATTTTAAAGATCCATACTCGCGGGAAACCAATTGCAAGAGATGCTAGATTAAAAGAGATAGCGGCTAAAGCTAAAGGATTTTCAGGAGCCGACATAGAGCTGCTTTGCCAAAGAGCATCCATGATAGCGATTAGAGAACATATTAAAAACCGCAAAAAAAGTCTGACTATAACCAATAGTCATTTCAATGAAGCACTAAAA
>JBBDIN010000022.1:0-7898 GCA_040880385.1 Thermodesulfobacteriota bacterium
AATGTGCATGCTTCTCTTTTGCCGAAATACAGGGGTGCCGCTCCGATTAACTGGGCAATTGTCAGAGGGGAGACGCAAAGCGGTATAACTACTATGCTTATGGACGAAGGTATGGATACGGGCGATATGCTTCTAAAAAAGGAAATCCAAATCCAGGATGAAGATGACGCGGGCAGTTTGTATGAGAAGCTTTCTCAGTTGGGTGCAGAGCTGCTTTTAGAAACAATATCTCAGCTTCAAGAAGGAAAGTTAGACCCGGCCAAACAGGATGAGTCTCAAGCTACTTACGCTCCCATGTTAAAGAAAAGTGACGGAGAAATTAAGTGGGAGAAGTCGGCTGTAGAGATAAGGAATCTTGTTAGAGGGTTGAATCCCTGGCCCGGTACCTTTACAAAACTAGGAAATAAATCACTGAAAATTTTCAAGACCAAAATTGTAGATGGCGGAGGCAGTCCTGGCGAAGTTCTTGAATCTGATTTAGGAGGTTTAGTAGTCGCTACTAGTGAGGGTGCTCTAGAAATATTAGAATTACAATTAGAGGGCGCAAAAAGGTTAGACATAAAATCCTTTATTACAGGTCATCATATAGAGACAGGAACCATTTTAGGTGCTTAAGTTTCAATCTCCACATCTTTTATTAATGCCCAATTGCCAAAGGTGGGAGCGTATTTCTTCTCTTAGAGATTCATTATTCTTTACATTACTGCATGCCTGAACTAGAAATTTTTCAGCTTCAATATTCTTCCCAAGTTTTATATATAAGACCCCAATTGTATCAAGCGCATATGGTGGGATTGTTTCAAGGTTTTTTGTAGCTTGAAGCATATATTCAAGGCCTTCTTTATATTGCGCGCCTATTTCAATATATAAAGAGGCAAGATTATTTGCCGCCTCTAAATTTGTTTCATCATTGCTAAGCGCTCTCTTATAATACTTCTCAGCTTTTGTATATTCACCTTCTTTAAAGTAAACATTCCCTAGATTTACAATGGGTGTTGCCAAGGTGTTGTCGCTGCTAATTGCGCTTTTATATTCTCTAATAGCGAGATCGTTTTTGCCTTCCCTTTCATAAATCACGCCAAGATTATTATGCTCTTGTGCATTGAGTGGATCTTTCATGAAAAGCGATCCCTGAAGGGATGCACAGCTTCCACAGAAAATTAAAAGAAAAATAACCAGTGGGTAAAACGCTATTATGGAGTTTCTCACGGTGTTATTACTAACATAAGTCTGTTCATTTTTCCCCATTCTTGATTGAGCTTATCATAGCTTATTTCTTGGTTTTGCTTATATCCAGTATGCAGGATAATAGCTCCTTTCTCGCCATTATAACCATATGCAACGTAATAGTGCGGAACACTAACTTTCCATTTGCCCTTATCAACCAGCAATATAACCGGGTGCTTATTATCTAGATTTGATTTTAGGATCTCAATACTGCCGTTTATGCTCTCTGTAGTGTAACCCCTGTCTTTCGCATAATTTTCCATATCTGAGATGAGTGCACCGTTTAATTCCGGTATGTAAATTGCTTCTGCGATTTCATCTTGGCTTATATCCTCGCCATAGAATTGCATCACTGAAGCCATTGAAGCCGGACCGCAGAATTTGTCCTTCTGTTTTACAAACGGGACATTCTCTATAACTACAACATTATTAATTTCAGAGTAGGACGTTATAGCAGGCCCTTTTTGAGCGCAGCCTAACACAAAGAAAACTAATAAATACAGAATTAATATATTGTAAAGTCGGGGCATTAGAGACGCTGTAGTTGCTTATACTCTCTTATATAAATAAATTATTAGGAGCACTAGTGCAGCTATTATAAGTAGACTAATAACAATAGCGAGCCCGCCATCTCCACCGGCAGGGATACGGTCGCTGAGGGATGCTATTTGATGTACCTGCTCATCACTCATCTCGTTTATTTTTAGAGAAACTTCTTCTTTGGTGAGTCCGTGACTCATTAATTTTTCAGCGACAATCTTGTTTTCCAAGGCACGTTTTACTTTGAGTTCGTTAATTTCTCTTTTTGTTGATGCATTTTGTTCGGGCGCAATCATTTGGGATTCTGCTACAGCGGCTTTGGCGCTTGTAGATATTAGTGAGACGGGGACGAAGGTTATTAATACTAACAATATAGTGGTGATATTAAGTCCTCTTTTAATTATAGAAAGTGTCATCAGTGAGCGCCTCCGTGAACGGGTGAAAAGGTTATATATATTTAAACCGATATTTTCTCTCAAACAAAGCGGTTTTTTATATCAATAATTGGAAGGGTGGATCCACTCTGTGCCCCGCCCCGTTTTAGCGTATCACTTCAAACCTATCGATCAGGATCATAGAGGTTAATTATGATGTAAGTGGGTCGCTGGCTGGACGTATTCCGAACTCAGATTATAGAGATAAATAGACAAACCCTTATAAATAACATTCAACAAATCTTTCAAGATAATGAGATACAACTATCTTTGTGCTGAAAATATATAGGATTTCCATCAAAAACTTAACTTAACTTAATGTGTAGAAGGTGAAAATTTCCTAACGGTAAATTTTTAATGGAAAGAACAATGTTGATCTTGATCATTTTTACCAAATTGTGCCTGTTGACACGAATAGGGATTATCTGTTTGTGGCCTAAGTTAACACATAAAAGATAAGCGGCATAAGGTTGGAAATTCATGGTTATCATAATTGTAGAACTATGTTAGAATTAAACGGTTTAAGAGTGACGAGTTTGGCAAATTTATATCTGGAACCGCTTTGATTGATAATGTCAGGTTAATAGATTTAGGAAATAGCTAAGAAAATGATAAGTATAGATACAAAAACCTTTGAAAAATTAATATCCGACTTTATCGACGCCCGCGATATCAGAACTCTTGTTAATAACTTCTCTAAAGATAGGATATTTTACTATAACGTCTTAAAAGATATATCAAGAGGCCAAAGCAGTGAAAATTACAAAATATTAAAAAAGGTAGCATATAAAAAAAAGGTAAGTGAGAATTTTATTATCGAACAAGCTAAACTCGTTCTCGGATACATAGCTTCTAACGATAAACTTGATTTGGATAACTTTTATAAAATCCTCAACGTTTCTCCCAACGCATCTGATGAAAAAATAAGACAGCATTGGATTGAGTTAATGAAATCCCACCATCCTGATAAAGTAGGACAAGGCGGGCTTGATAGGGCAAAGCAAATTAATGAGGCATATGAAATGTTAAGCAGCCCTAAAAAGAGGGCAGATTATGATTCTAAATACTTTCCTGATGTGCCTGTTATAGTTAAAGATGTTGGTATGGGCAATAGATCTAAAATGTATCTTTATATAATCCCTTTTATTTTAGTCATGGGGATTTCTTATTTTTATTTATCATCTTCAGAGTTGTTTAAGTCAGAAATAGATAAAGTAAGTTTTGCCAAGAAAATTGGGGAAAACCCTACATTACCGGATAGAGATATAAAGAATGAACAGTTTTATAGAGAGCTAGAGCCTAGTTCTAAGTTAGTTGAACCTGATAAACAAACTCAGAACTCTGAAGATATTTCTACTAATGACATGATTGCAAAGAAATCGCCAAATATAAATAAAGAGATAACTCCACCGGATATATATGCAAAGAATGAACAGCCTTATAGAGAGCTAGAGCCTAATCCTAAGTTAGTGGAGCCTGATAAACAAACTCAGAACTCTGAAGATATTTCTACAAACGACAAGATTGCAAAGAAATCCCCAAATATAAAAAAAGATGTAACTCCTGAGCGTTTGATTAAGCAAAAAAACAATTCCAAGCAAGAACAGTCTGTTGCACTAAATATCGAAATCAAAGAAGAGACGGATATTAAGAACTCTGAAAATAGTCTTAAAACCGCGCCTGACGAATTGCCCGATTATAAAACTAAACTAGGCCAGAATGAAATCTCCTTAGAAAATATGGATTCTGAGAACCGGGATTCTCAAAGTCTGTATGTAGTAAAAAAAGGTGACTCACTTTGGACAATATCAAGAAAGTTTGGTGTTTCGGTAGAGGATATTAGTAAGCAGAATAAACTACCCAACAATAATCTAGATGTTGGTGATCAGATAGTAATAAGAGTTCCTGATAAAGAAAAGATTGATCCGGCAACAGAAAGCATAACTGAATTTGTGAAAATTATCCCTGATGAAAAGGAATTAGAAAACGATCAAGCAAACGAAGAATGGATTGCAAAAAATATAGGAAACCATGCAATAGATAACAATACTGAGAAGAAATCCCCAAATATAAAAAAAGATGTAACTCCTGAGCGTTTGATTAAGCAAAAAAACAATTCCAAGCAAGAACAGTCTGTTGCACTAAATATCGAAATCAAAGAAGAGACGGATATTAAGAACTCTGAAAATAGTCTTAAAACCGCGCCTGACGAATTGCCCGATTATAAAACTAAACTAGGCCAGAATGAAATCTCCTTAGAAAATATGGATTCTGAGAACCAGGATCATCAAAGTCTGTATGTAGTAAAAAAAGGTGACTCACTTTGGATAATATCAAGAAAGTTCGGTGTTTCGGTGGAGGATATTAGTAAGCAAAACAAACTAATTAACAACAAGCTAGATGTTGGTGATCAGCTAGTAATAAGATCAGAGATTAAAGAGGATACTGAAACTGGAGAAGAAAACAGACCTAAATTTGCAAAAATCATACCTGATGAATCTAAAACAAAAAAAAATAATACAAAACCAGAAATTATTGAAACCAAAGCAACTAATCTTAGCAGCTCTAGTGATGTAAACGGCAGTTTTGATGCAAACCTGGCAACTTCAGTAGTTGCAATTAATAATACCAAGCTAAGAAAAAACGAATTATCGCCGGATATGTCTTCTCCTGATGAGGATTCATTAAATCGTTTCGTACTCCAATACGTATCTGCATATAAAAACAGGGACTTGCAAACTCTAACATCACTATTTACTCCAAATGCCAAGGAAAATGGAGTGAGCATTAATAAATTTCTCGATTCTTATAAGAGCAATTTTTCAACACTGGAGATAATAAGATACGATATAAACGTAGATAGGGCTAAGGTAGATAAACTTGCTGGTGTTGTTATGGGTGATTTCAGCGTTACATTCAGAAACGTATCAGAGAGATTAACAAGAAGTTCCCAAGGTAAGATAACATGGATCCTCAGGTGGAGAGGGAACAAGTGGCAAATCGAAGAAATAAACTATAAAATTCATGACACAAACGTGATTGATTCATGATGGATAATTTTGTCGGTCAAAGAATTTTAGAGCGAGACGGTAACTCTGCGTAGTTCCAATAAGCTCTACGGATGCTCCAAGGCTTTTCAAATTAACGGCGACATTGCCTGCTCCACCAGGAGATTAACTCTCCTCTTTAGCCTATAATACCGTACAGGGGCTTCAGGAGATATTCTGTCTACTGTTCCGGATATATATCGGTCTAGCACAATATCCTCTATTACTAGAACCTTCAACTTATTGAACCGGTTTAATATTTCCGAGATTTGCATATTTTACGCTTGGATAAGATGTTTTCCCTAAAATGGTTAGCTCATATAATAATTGAGTTCAAAAAGGGCGTAAATCAAGATTTAATTTCCTAGATTTTTTAAACTCGTATATAATCTTTGTCTATGATCGATCTTCATTGCCATTTACTGCCTAATATTGACGACGGTTCAAAGAGTTGGGAGGAGAGCATAGAAATGGTATCGATAGCTCATCAGGACGGGATAAGAGGAGCTGTGACTACTCCTCATTGGATACAAGGTACCAACTGGCAGCCCGATTCGTCAACTGTAAAAGAAATGGTGAATGAGCTAAATATAAAGCTCGAGGCCGAGGGGATTGATTTTAAAGTTTATCCGGGGATGGAGATTGGTATGACAACTAATATAGTTGATTTAGTAAGTTCTGGTGAGATATTAACTCTTGCAGAAGGTGATTATTTGCTGCTTGAAATTCCTTATTATTCTCTTCCTTTTGGAATGGAAGAGATAATTTCAGGTTTGCGTGCTATTGGGAAAACAGCTATTTTGGCCCATCCTGAAAGGTGTAAGGAACTTCAAGAAAGCCCCAGAAGAATTTTACACCTTAAAGATTGGGGGGCATTGGTGCAGATAACTGCAAGTAGCTTATACGGAGATTTTGGAGATCAAGCTAAAAAATGCGCCCTCGAATTTGCTAAGATGGGTGCTATTGATATTGTATCAAGTGATGGTCATTCCACCACAAGGAGGCGTCCCATCGTATCAAAGGGGCTCCGGATCCTGGAAGATGAGATTGGGGCTCAGAGGGTCAATGCAATTATCGACAACTCTTATAAAGTTATAGGCTGTATCGTACCTACTCGAGGATAGAATCCAATCTTTTCATTAATATTTGGTCAGCCTTTGAATGTCGAATGTACTTAAATCTAAGATTATAGAGAATATCATTTAATAGTTTATCCTCATCACCCGACGGTAAGCAACCTACTATCCTTTGAATCATTTTTATTATCACGAGTGATTTCACAAAAATCAGTACCAGCTAGCCCATAAACTACTCTAATTGTGCAAGTATTCTTCTTAACAATTAAATCACCTGTTACATCAATTCTGTGATTAGCACAAATTGTATAAACTAGAACGTCAGGGGAAGCTTACCCTTCAGGTTCTGCATCGCCGTCATCGCATCTACTGTCTTGCTCATAAACTATTGAGCTTCCAAAATTTCCAACTGGACTTGAAATGATATAGTGGCATGAGAAGGAAATCAGTAAGAGTAGCAAAATAAGGCCGACTAACATTGGCGGCAGCCTTCATGTAAATCAAATCCATCCGTTCCTGCCTCTCGCGCATTTGCTCAAGATATATAGATCCAATACATTAAGGCAACTCATTTCATTTCGAATCTTATCTTGCCAACACCATCAAGAAATAGCCACCCAAAATGCGAACAGTTAAATCTTTGTGAATCATAAAAAAAAGTTTTCGTAATGGCCTTGCGATAAGCGTTTTGATAGAAGTAGCTGGAAGTCTTGTAGCATCCGCGGTATAAGTATAAAAGTAATCAAGCACTTCATAGTCAAGGTCTCCTAATATCTGGAGCGCCATATCTTTTGTAAAATAATGAAGATGGCCTACTGACTTTCGACTTTCCACGAGCGGAGTATTACGTATCACTAACTGAGCTGATAAATCTAACGGGATATGGAGTATCTTATATTGACTTTTCGGTTTTATTTTTCTAAGAAAAGTGTAATAGTCCTCAAGATGTTCAATTAAATCGATGAGCAAGATCAAGTCATAAGATACTTCTTTTTCTTGCAAGATATCCATAAGCTTAAAATTGAGCCTATTATTAGCCCTATTCTGACTTAATTCAAAAGCTTGAGGAGATATCTCATACCCTATAAACTCACATTCTCCGGATATTTCATTTTGTAACTGTGCCAATATTTCACCAGCGCCACATCCTACTTCACAGATAGTTATTGGCACAAGATTACTCCTTTTCATTAATTTAAGAATCTGTTTTGCTTTCCATGGGGAATCTTCAACATGCCAGTTTGGATTATTTTCCAAATATTCACCAGACACATAAGTTTTTTCAGACATAACTTCACTCCTTACTGAACATCAGAGTACTCGGTTCCTGCGGTGTCGGTTTGGATGTAGATTAATTAGGAACCTGTAGAAAATCTTAGATAATAATAGTTTTTTTCTAAGCTTAGTTCTTCAACCGCTTTCTGCCCATAACTTTTTCATATCCCCGCGAGACTATCGGTCATCTGAATTTCCCCCTCGCGGACAACAGGAGGTGAATAAGAATTGACACTTGACTGCGCCATGAACGCAAGTCTGAAACTTGCAGATGTCATTGGTTCTCTTTCTGCTTCCGA
>JBBDIN010000023.1:0-7881 GCA_040880385.1 Thermodesulfobacteriota bacterium
CTCCTACTTCTATAACTGTTGTAGCCACGAGAATGTCTAAATGGTGAGATATAAACCTTTTCATAACCGCTTGTTTCTCTTCCGCCTTCATTCTTCCGTGAAGGAGCCCTACTTTGTAATCGGGGAATATTTCGTTCTGCAATTCTTCCGCCATCTGAGTTGCATACTTCACATTCTTAAAATCCGGGTTCTCAGATTCCTCAATCATAGGATATACAACATATGCTTGTCTCCCTTTCTCTATTTCCTTGCGCACCGTGTTATATGCTTTCTCACGTGAGCCTTTCTGATCATAATAGACTTTTGTTTTTATCTCCTTCCTTCCTGGCGGGAGCTCATCCAACACAGAAACATCCAGATCTCCGTATACCGTAAGCGCAAGGGTCCTTGGGATCGGGGTAGCAGTCATTACAAGAACGTCAGGATTAAACCCCTTACTCATAAGTTCTGCTCGCTGCATCACTCCAAATCGGTGCTGCTCATCAATCACTACAAGACCCAGATTTTTAAAATCAACTTTATCCTGTATGAGCGCGTGAGTGCCTACCGCAATTTGAGCCTCTCCTGACATAATGGCTTTATAATATGTATTCTTCTCACTCTTGCTCAGCCCGCTCTTTAGAAAAACCACACGGAGCCCCATTCCTCTTACATACTCCAGAACTGAAGCTAGGTGCTGCTCTGCAAGTATTTCCGTAGGAGCCATTAGCACAGCTTGATATCCTGACTCAACTGCTTTTAAAATTGAAAGTACGGCAACTATTGTTTTCCCGCTACCAACATCCCCCTGGAGGAGACGATTCATGGGAGTTGTTGAGCGCATATCTTGCTCTATTTCAGATATAACTCTTTTCTGGGCTGAGGTAAGATCAAAAGGGAGGTTATTTAGAAGCTTATCGGTCAATTCACCCGTAGGAGAAAAGGCTATTCCTGAAAGCTTGGCAACATCTCTTTTTTTGATAGCAAGCCCTATCTCTGTTAAGAAGAATTCAGAATATGAAACTGTCCTGTGTGGTTTTGATTCATATACAGACTTTTGCTCGAATAAATCTATCGCTTTATCTTGATCGTCAGGAAAGTGCACTCTTTTTAAAGCAGGTCCATAATCTAATATATCTCTTTTCTTTACTATCTCAGACGGCATAAATGATCTTATCAATGATCCATATTTATCTACAACAGATTTCATTATTTTTCTCATCCGCCTTTGTTTTAAACCTTCTGTAAGGGGATAAATAGGGACTATGCGGTTGAAGTGAATATTGTCCTCATCTATTTCCTCACCCTCATCTATTACTTCAATATCTTCAGGTCTAGGATGAACAATTTGAAGGGTATCGCGGTAACCTAATGTAACTTCGCTTGTTAGAATTATGGAAGCGCCTTTTTTATAAGCAGTCCTGAGGTATTTTTCGTTGAATTGAAACCAGACTAATGTGACGGTCCCGGTGCCATCTGATATTACTACTTGATAAATACCTCTACTCTTTGTTCTGATTTTTCCTGCCAACATTATTGTCCCAATAACAGTCTGACGCTGACCGGGTATAAGTTTAGAGATTTTTTTGATAGTTCTTCTGTCCTCATAAGCTCGCGGGAAATAGTTAAGTGCATCTTCAACTGTCTCAACATCCTTCTTCTTCAACATTGAGGCTATTCTGGGACCAACTCCCTTTACAAACTGGATGGGAATTTCTGATATGTTCTCAGATTGTACGGAACCGCCCACTTCAGTTTCAGAGAATGAACTATCACTTTCTTCAATAGGCACTTCCACTGTGGTTACGATATCTTGGTGTTTGTTTTGTGAGCCTGAAGGAGAATCACTCTTTCTTAATCTTTCTATTGTTTCCAGAGAACTCTCTATAACCTTTTGTTTCTGTCCAAAGTCGAGGCTTTCATAAGTTTTAAACAAATCTCTTATATTCTCAACAGCCTTTGATTGTGCACCGGATAGGGGAAGAGATAGAGCTTTTAGAGTCAAATCCCCAGCGAGCTGATCTAATGCTTTTATCTTATCTAGGTTTGCAAAATTCTTACTACTTGCAAACTTAAGCGGCTTCTCCAGAGCTGTTAAGATAGCGATCAGGTCTTGTGACATAGATATGATTTTACAGTGTGATTCATAATGAATGCAAGCTTAAGCATTATAGAGACACATAGAGCTTCAATTAATTAAATGTTCAATGGTTTACTTTGAAAATGTGCAAAATCACACCACAAAATATAGTGTGTTATAACACATGTGGGCACATCCGATCTATTGTCAAAATCTAATCAATGAGATAAACATCCGCAATTAAACGATAATCTCTTTATTAGGGTATTTGGCATACATTTTGCAACATCTAATGGCAAGAGAGCAAAAGCTGGAGTCCGAAAAGAGTTCTTCAGTTTTCTCCGGCAGAGAATTAAAAGTACCAGATTAAAGTAAACAGAATATTGCATAGGAGATGAGAATGAAAAATGTAGGGGTGAATGAATTTGAAGACCTATCAGATGCACACAAGAATTCTGGAGAACAATTTGGATTAGATAATGATGTTGACTTTGAGCTTACTCATCAGGCATCAGATGAAGAAACTGCAGAAGAAATATCTAAAGATAAAAACGTAGGACAGTATGCACAGGATGATCAATATAGATTATTGAATAATTATTTTAAGGACATCGCGAGTGAACCACTTCTTAATATAAGAGAAGAAATAGAAATTCCTGCCAAAATTAAAAAGTGTGAAACAAAAGCAACTGAAATTAAATCATTACTAAAATCAATATCTGGAGAATCTGATAGGCAAAGAAACATTGATATCCTCAATGCTTCTCACAGAGCTTACACAGAGAAAGCTAAAGAATTAAAAAAAAGATTCGCCAATGCTAATTTAAGACTTGTTATAAGTATTGCTAAAAGATATTTAAATCATGGACTACCATTTCTCGACTTAATTCAAGAAGGCAATATAGGGCTTATGAGAGCAATAGATAGGTTTGATTATACCAAGGGATACAGGTTTTCTACATATGCCTCTTGGTGGATATATCAATCCATTACAAGAGCCATGCTTGTTCACAAAGGAGTAGTAAGAGTGCCTGTATATTTGCTTGAAGTTACTAGCAGGGTATACAGAACCAGGGCTATACTTATTAAACAAAAAGGGAGTAATCCCTCAGCTCAAGAGATTGCAGATCACTGTGGAGTATCGGTAAAGTATGTGAAGCGAATAATGAAAATCACTAATGATTCTGTGAGTTTAGATTCTCCTATCGATGGAGAGAAAAGAACTATGTACGACTTAATTGAAAATGAAGAGTCCACTTCTCCTGACTCACTTATTGTTGAGAAAGAATTAAAACAGAGTATAAGAAATTCATTGTCACTTCTTACAGATAAAGAGGAAGAAGTGTTGAGAATGAGGTTTGGAATTGATAGAGACGATACAGTCACACTTGATGATATAGGAAAGAAATTCAAACTCACAAGGGAACGAATTAGGCAAATAGAGAAAAAAGCCTTAAGAAAACTGTCCGTTTCTAAAATGAGAAAAACTTTGAGGAACTTTTGCTAAAAGAATTCATTATATAAAAGGAATTGAGAGTCATGTGTATTTGCGACCCAAATTGTGCACAATTACACAATTAACACTGTGCAAATTCACACATCTAAGGGCCTTTCCATTATTGAAAAATAGTGATAGAATATCTAAGCAATTGTAATGATTGCCGAATGCTGTTGAGTTGGGTTATGGTATGAAAATTGCAGATAAAGAGTATTGATAATATCATGCTGGTCGGATAAAATCCGTTAGCAAATCACAAGAAGGAGGTTTTATATTATGAGAGTAGTTACATTTATTTTTGCGTTAATGTTGGTTATGGGATTGTCCTTTGGAGGAGCTTCATTAGTTGGCACTCAAGCAGCATTTGCTGACAATCACGAAGCAGCAGCACCTGAAGGCGAAATACAAGGCGGCGAAATGACAGATGACGCAGCTGGCAACACAGAAGGTGCTGACGCACCTGCAGCTGAAGACACCGCAGAAGGCGAAATGCCCGGCGGCGAAATGACAGACGACGCAGCTGAGTAAGAAAACAAGTTTGCAAACGAAAAAGGGAGCTACGGCTCCCTTTTTTTATATTAATACTTTTCAGGTTCCTTCTCAATTATCCAAGAATATAATCCTTTAAGTCCAAACCCGGACATAGAAAAGAATCTTTATAAATTTATACGAATAATCCGTCTAATGTTTTCCACCAGCACTTAGTATACAGGAGGTGGGGGCTCTGGTGGTGGCGGTGGTTCATGCGGTGGAGGCTCAGGAGGTGGCGGTTCGTGCGGTAGATGGTCAGGTGGCGGTGGCTCGTGAGGGACAGGTTCGACTGGATGAGGTGGGTGCTCTGGTGGCGGCTGCCCTAGTGCTGTGAGTGCACTAACTGTCGGATATATTAAAAGAAACAAAATCAATATTGTTTTTTTCATAGTAGAAACAAAAATATACAGCATAACTTCTAATGTCAATCAATATTTTGAATTACAAAATTCCGTTGAATAATCGGGTCTAATCTTGGATTCTACAGGTCTACTTTCATTAGAATCAATCATTAGGTTAACCGAGTTGTGGTGCCGGATTGGAACCCGTGACCTCTGCGTTGCGAACGCGAAAAGGCTTATTATTCTAACTCCCCACAATTATTGCAACTAGTTGTCATTATTTGATAAATTGCCAGTCTATTCCATTAGTATATCTAGACTATATCGATTATATATGGGTAGTATGGACACCTATTTGGACACTAACGACAACACCGACAAGAATACAAAAGAATGTGTTAGCTGCGGTTGTGTTTGCAAGCCCGCTGTATATTAGCAAGAATCCGACGCCGTTTGTCATTGACTATCCATTATGTTTTTAAATCTGAAAGATCTTTGTAAAGATCCAAAGACTCAGGATTAGCCAAAGCGTCTTTGTTTAAAACGGGCTCCCCGTGAATTACCTTACTCACTGCCAGCTCAACCTTCTTCATGCTGATTGTGTAAGGAATGTCCTTAACCGCAATCACTTTCGCAGGCACATGGCGAGGGGAGGCATTATCCCTTATACTTCTTTTAATTCTGCTTGCCAGCTCTTCAGTGAGGCAGCGCTTTTCTTAGCTTCAGATGAAGCGTCATTTTCAACGGGCTCTGCGCTTCACGTAGATGGAGGAATGACATCTATGTAAGAGGGCTTAGGTACTATTAGCGCTATGTTTTAGAAATATGTTTTACTGAGTAATGCGGCTCGGAAGCTGCGGGGTGATCAAATAAATAGCAATACAACAAAGACGTTAATGAAAGCGAGGCGACATGCTGACTAGCAAGATGCCGACCTTTGAAGAGTTATTAAAACCGCTCCCTATATACTCTCCCAAATGGTGGTATTACAAGGGAGCGTCACTACTGTTGCGATCAATTGGTACGCTTTCTCGAGGAATTAAAACCGGCTACACACATGGGTTTGACTCCGGGATGATTATGAACTACGTATATGAAGATACTCCGCAGGGAACATTCTATATCGGGAAGGCTCTAGATAGGGCTTTTCTTAATCAAATTACTTGCAAAGCTTTTAGGTCTATCAAACAAATCCAAAAAAACATGATTAAGGACTACCTGGCTCAAAGAAACGGAGCTCCCACCTTTATTGCTGATCTCGCGTCGGGAAAAGCCGACTACCTTTACGATGCGCTATTGGAAACAAATTCTCAGGCAAAAATTTTGCTTCGTGATATTGATGAAGGGGCACTTAAAGAGAGCCGAGCTATAGCCCAGAAATTGAATCTCCCAAATGAGCTGAAATTAGAGCTTGGAAGCGCTCTCGACACGGAGAGTCTTAGAAAAATCGATCCTAAACCGGACCTTGTAATCGAGGTCGGACTATATGGAATTATTCATGATGATGAGCAAATCAGGAGACATTTCTTAGAGCTGAAAGAGATACTTAATCCAGAGGCAATACTGTTTAATGTTCAGACTTATAATCCGCAGATTGAGTTAATAGCAAGATCGCTTGTGAACCGTGACGGTGAGCGATGTGTCTGGCACCTTCGCCCCGTAGAGCTTGTAATAAAGTGGGCAGAAGAAGCAGGCTTTATAGATCCGCATATTGTAATGGACGATTGCGGAGTTTATGCAGTTGTTCTGATAAAGAATCAGGAGAGGTAATTTTAAGAGATGAAAAAACAAAGATTTGTACTATCTTGGGAAAAACAGTTAGGAGAGCAGTCTCTGTCAGCTCCTTTTTTGTCCGGGAGGATTAAGTCTGTAATGGCAAGCCCTCATGCAATGTGGAACTATATGAGCTACCGTGACGCCATTAAGATACTGGGCATGGAACCCCAGGATATCTACAAAGACGGCCGGGTTGACCTGGACCCGAGCGAATGGGCTGATTTAGGATGGATGACTTGTTATGCAGGCCCTCCTGAGAGCGCTGTAATAGCAATGCGAGAGCAAACAACCGCTGAAAATATGAATCCCTATTCTCCTGACCTTATCAATCCACTTAGAGACGCTTGTGCCCAAATAAAGTTTAAAAGAGAAAGAAGTGAGCGATTTGAGGTTATTGGTACAGAGGGAGCGCAAGCCGGTATTTCGTATACGCTTCAAACTTTCATTAATCCTGGAGAGGAAGTAATTATTACAGACCCGGGCTATTTCCATTTCGAATCAGCAATCCTTATGGCCGCGGGAGTGCCTGTAAGGATTCCGATTACAGAGCATAACGGCTATCGCTTAAACCCCGATGAAGTAGAGCAAGCAATTACCCCGCGGACAAAGGTCTTACTTGTCTGTAACCCGCTTAACCCTTTTGGTACGGTGCAAACAAAATCAGAATTAATAGCTCTCGCTGAGATATCTAAAAAGCACAACATCTTAATCATTGATGATTTTACACATAATACGCAGCGCATAGACCCTAATGCCGTTCACTACCCTATTACTTCTCTGTGGAAGGAAACCAATGTTGATAATGTGATTTCAACCTTCAGTGTCTCACACGGATACGGCATGGCTGGGGTCCGACTTGGGTTCTTAGCCGGGCATCCTGATTTGATGAGAGCCTGTCTAATATCCAAAGTGGGCTTAACCAGGCTTAACACAAATATTGTCTCCCAATACGGCGCTCTTGCAGCTATTAAGGATGAGGGATATGTAAAGAAATCTGAAGCTATTGTCCATAGAAACTATGCCCTGGTCAAAGAGATTATTGATCAGACTCCGGATGTAGCAATCCCGGTAGAACCACAGTACGGGTTTTCTATGGTTATAGATGTCTCAGGTACTGGGGTGAGTGCACAGGAGCTTACCGTAGCCCTATTTAAACGCCGTGTTGCTGTCTATCCGGGGGATGGCCTCGGGAGCATAGGAGCGACCGATTATATAAGGCTTAATATTTCAAGGCCGGACACGTGGGCTTTTGAACATTTCAGTAAATCCCTGCCCGAAGCTATCTTAGAGGCAAAAACAGGTGTTTATAGAGAAGGAGTTTGTAAATTTTTTGAGGAGAAAGGAACACAGAGGGCAAGAAATATTTTAGAAAAGATAAACAAAAATTAGTACCCATGCCAAGACCGTGGGATGCAAAGGAGGTTCATCATGAAACGAGTTGCAACAATCTCCCCAGTGAGGGGATGCAGTGTTGAGGAACTTCGAGCACTGGCGCAATTAACTGAAGAGGCGGGATTTGAAGCAATACTCTCACCTGAACTTGCGCCTTATAGCGCTATTTCTAATGCTCAGATATTTACCGATGTAACATCCAAAATCACAATCGGCACATGGATTACCAATATTTATATGCGTAATCCCGTGATGTGCGTGCCACGGCCATTTGGGCAGGGATG
>JBBDIN010000024.1:0-7812 GCA_040880385.1 Thermodesulfobacteriota bacterium
TAGTAATAGTTAAAGGCGTCCGATTCTTCACTTGATCAGAATCGTTTCAGGGTGATACCCCTTTTGTGCAGATTCTTTCCTTATGTCATTCTGAACTTGTTTCAGAATCTAATCTTTTAATTTCTTCCCCCTTGAGGGGGGAAGGTTAGGATGGGGGTGAATTCATCCTGAATCATGAATCCTCCATAATTCCAACATGAATCCTTCTTGGCAAAAGGGGTACAGTACAAAATCAGTATATTTACAAACACCTTTCCACCAGGGTATCGGGTATGTTAATCTTAGGATTAACGCTGCCATGATACAAGTTCAAAATGTCTCAAAACACTACGGAGAATTAGTTGCTGTTGATAACATATCTTTTCAATTAGAAAAAGGAGATGTGCTTGGGTTCCTCGGCCCAAATGGCGCCGGGAAAACAACCACTATGCGCATCATAACAGGATATATGCCTCCTACAAAAGGCAGTGTATATATCGCAGACATTGATGTATTTGAAGATCCCCAAGCCGCCAAATCCCACATAGGATATCTTCCTGAGAATCCCCCTCTATATGAAGATATGGTTGTCAGGGATTATCTAGACTTTGTTGCCGATATCAAGCAGGTTCCTAACGGAGAGAAAAACGGCAGGATCCACTATGTAATGGAGAAATGCGGCATTGTAAATGTGGGAAAGCGTATTATCGGGCACCTTTCCAAAGGTTACAAGCAACGCGTAGGAATTGCTCAGGCATTGATTAATGATCCGGAGGTTTTGGTCTTAGATGAGCCCACCAGTGGACTCGACCCCATGCAGATTATAGAAATTAGGGAGCTCATAAAGGGTCTCTCAGGTGAGCGGACTGTCATTCTCAGCACACACATTCTGCCTGAGGTTACAATGATATGCAGCAAAGTTGTCATAATAAACAAAGGAAAGATTGCGCTTGAGGAATCACTAGAAAGGCTTACTAACAAGATTGATGGTATTGAGAATATTTTACTAAAGACCAGATACTGGGGAGAAGAAATTCAAGAGAAAATAATTTCACTTCCAAATGTTTCAGATATTAGGCTCGGGCTTTCAAATGAATTAATTATTGAACCGAAAAAGGGAGCTGATATAAGAGAAGATCTCACAGATTTAGTTATGCAAAATGGGTGGGGCTTACTTGAAATGCGGCCTGTTGTTCATAACTTGGAAGAGGTTTTCTTAAGAGCGATTTCTACGGAAGGCAATTAGATGAAAGGTGTTTATCCTATATTAAAAAGGGAATTAAGATCTTATTTTGCCTCACCACTGGCTTACGTAATATTGGTAGTGTTTCAATTAGTTTCAGCTATGTTCTTTTTCCTTAATTTAAAGGGGTTTTTACATCTACAGTTTGATCCTAGTTTCCAGTTGCTGAGAGAAGAACTCAACTTAAATACTGTAATTATCATCCCATACTTTGATACAATGAGTATCGTTTTATTATTTATTATCCCACTTATTACAATGAGGCTTCTCGCCGATGAGAGAAAAAGTCACACCGCAGAACTTTTATTTACCTCCCCCATAAAGCTCCGCTCTATAATTCTTGGCAAATATCTAGCAGCACTAATTTTGTTGATAATAATGCTATGCCTGTCATCTCTCAACATAGTTGTTTTAATGGCCCATGGCAATCCTGATCTGGGAGTAGTGCTCTCTAGCTATCTGGGGCTTCTCTTATTAGGAGCTTCTTTTCTTGCAATTGGAATATTTGCATCTTCTCTTTCTAGTAGTCAATTAGTAGCTGCAGTCATTGCCTTTGGCATCCTTCTCTTATTATGGCTCGTAGGGGCGTCTTCTGATACCGACAGTTCGATCTTCGGTTACATCTCGCTGATTAGCCATTTTAAGAATTTCGGCAAAGGGATAATAGAGCTAAAAGATCTGGCTTACTATCTTTCTGTCATATATATAGGGCTATTTTTGACTCATACCGCTCTTGATTCGGAAAGGTGGCGATGAGAAGAAGAAAACTAATATACGGAACAGGCACCTTTATCTCTGTTGTGAGCACATTGGGGATAATTATTGCGATCAACTATTTGTTATTCAAAACAGATGTGAGGTTTGATGTTACCCAGGAGAAGTTGCACACTGTTTCTTCCCAGACAATCAGGGCGCTTAACGGTGTTGAGGACCAAATTGAGATTATAGGTTTTTTTAAAGAAACGGGTGCAGATAGAACTGGATTCCAGGACTTAGCAAAAGAGTATTCCAGGAGAAGTGACAACATAGACGTTACTCTTGTAAACCCGGATGAAGAGCCTGGTATTGCTAAAAAATATGCTGTAAATGAGTATGGTAGCGTTATTGTCTCAAGGGGCGATAAAATTGTTAAGCTAAGACTAACCGACCCCATAACCGGAGGAATCCTAAACAATTCTGAGGAAGAGATTACAAATGCCATATTAAAACTTACAAGAGATTCCCAGAAAACCTTGTACATTCTCACCGGGAATGGACAAAGGGATATGGGCAACAGTGTTGATGCCGAGGGATTGGGGCTGCTTCGAAAGACTATAATTGATGAGGGTTACAACGTAAAAGAGTTTTTGATATTAAGAGGTGAAGAGCTTCCAATAGAGAATTCAATCCTGTTTGTAGCTGCCCCTACAAATGCCTTTTCGCTAAAAGAGATACAGTATATAAAAAGTTATTTAGACAAGGGTGGTCGAGCTGTGTTTATGATTGAACCCCGCTCGGGTAGAGAGATAGTTTCAATTTTAAAAAGTTATGGATTTGAACTTTCAGATGACGTTATCATAGATCCTAGCTCCAAACTTGAAGGAGGCGGTGATATAGCGCCAATAGTATCTGATTATCCATATCATGAAATTACCCAGGACTTTAGGTTTGCCACAATTTTTCCATACACTAGGAGCTTGGACGTGGTAAACGGTGTTTATAAGACTGAAGTGCTGGCCAATACCAGCGAGTATGGTTGGTCAGAAACCAATTTTGAGCTTTTTGATGAAGGAGTTGCTCAGAAAGAGGAAACAGATAAGCCCGGTCCGCTAGGTGTGGCAGCTGTCGGAGAGAGTAGTAGTAATAGCAGAATCGCTGTGTTTGGGAGTGCAGATTTTGTGTCTAATGTTTTTCTTGAATTCTCGGGGAATAGAGATTTTTTTCTTAACACTTTAAATTGGGTTTCCGGAGATGAAAATCTTATCTCCATTAGACCAAAAACCCTTAACACTAGCAATCTGACAATAACAATTAAGCAGATAGATTTAATTTTCATCTTCACTGTAGTTGTAATCCCGGCTGTTATTTTGTTCTCAGGATTGGCTATTTGGTGGAAGAGAAGGGTGTTGTAATGTCAATTCTTTCGAAGCTTTATCATTATTTATCACTATTAAATTATAGATTTGACATTGATTGTTCAGGTGATCATAAATGAAATACTTTTTAATAAAATTTAAAGGCGCCTTAATAACAACTGTTATTTTTATAATACTGCTAGGCTTTATATTCTTTCGTAACTCTGAGAAAGATGTACAAGTTGCTAGTGACGATTCATTCTCTTTTGTAGTCGATGATGAGGTCTTGTCAGTTGAAATTTATTACCCAAAATTTTGGGTTCTTCTAGAAAACGAAGGGGAGCAGTGGTTTATAATTCAAGATGAACAAAAGTTAAATGCTGATCAAAAATTGGTGAATAATTTAATACAAGAAATTAGAGCTACCAATATTGTTGGATACGTTCCTATAGATGAAGTAGATTTGGATCAATTCGGATTAGAGAACGCCAAGGCCGAGTTGGTTGTTAATACGGAGGAAAAAGAGCACAGGTTTATTGTAGGAGATAAGATACCGGTTGGCTCCGGTACTTATGTCTATGTGCCGGATGAAAAATTAGTGATGGTTGTAGAGCAGGACTATCTAAACAAATATGTGGAATTGTCTTCGAGCGACTTCAGAGATAAAGGGCTTTTCGATTTTGACTCAAGTGGGGTAAACCGTATTGCAATATGGTCAGGGAATTTCTCTGCAGACATATTCAAAGAAGAAGGCGAATGGTATGTCGAAGGTGAAGATGAAATATTTGTTGATGATAAAAAAGTAGATGAAATACTTTGGATTTTTTCAAGGGCAAAAGTGCTGGAGTTTGAGAACGAGTCTCCGGAAAGTCTAAAAAGGTATGGATTGGATGAGCCTACAACAGAGATCAGATTCTATGAAGACAACCGGATTCAAGGTGTAGTTTTTGGCAAAAGAAAAGATGAAGACAGCTACTATATCCAATCTGATTCAAGTGATGCTGTTTATAGTATTCACAAAAGTTTATTTAAAAGAGTTCCTAAGAATATTGATCAAATAACTTTGAAATAGCTATAATGTACTGAGTTTGCTTGCTTAGTGCTTAGAAAATGTTTAGTAATAATTACGGAGGCTTTATGTTTATTGAGATAATATCTAAAGAAGGCGAATTGAGTTGGATTAACCTAAAGCAGGTGCTTGTAATTAAATTAGGCAGGCCAACGGAAGGCTGGCTCTGGGGATTCTCTTACCGCAATGAGACTCTTTGGTCAAAAACCTTTGACACAAAAGAAGAAGCGGATAAATGGTTGGAAAATGCTCTGGGTAATGCCAAAGTTCCTGGCAGCTCTAAATTAGATACGGATTAATTTAGTCACACTAGCTATTTTTCTAAGTGTTAGATTCCGATAAGTCTCAGGAATCATTTTTGTCTTTATCTTTAATATCTAATTTTATCCCCAATTCAAGGAGCTGCTTTATATCAACTTCAGAAGGGGCTTCTGTAAGTGGACACTGTCCTTTTTGAGTCTTAGGGAAAGCTATTACGTCTCTTATAGACGGGGCTTCTGCAATAAGCATTATGATTCTATCTAACCCAAGCGCTATTCCTCCGTGTGGAGGAGCTCCAAACTCAAGCGCTTCCAAGAGAAATCCGAATTTGTCCTGAGCTTCTTCCATACTAAGCCCGATTGCGCTAAATATCTTTTCCTGTATATCCTTACGGTAAATTCTTATACTGCCTCCACCTATTTCAACTCCGTTTAATACCACATCGTATGCTCTTGAGCGGATCTTCCCGTGTTGCTCGTCCAGAAGTTCCATGTCTTCTTCGTTCGGAGAAGTGAAGGGATGGTGCATGGCGACATAGCGTTTCTCCTTATGATCAAAATCAAAGAGTGGGAAATCCTCGACCCAGAGAAAGTTAAATTTCTTGTGATCTATCATTCCAAATCTTTCCCCAAGGCTGAGTCTTAAATTTGAAAGAACAAGGTTTACGGTGTGTGGAATATCTGCTGCAAAAAATACAATATCTCCGTCCGAAAGATTTAGGGTTTTCTGTAAGTTCTCTTTTTCCTCCTCGCTAAAGAATTTAACTATCGGAGAGTGCCATTCTCCCTCTGATACTCTAATCCATGCGAGCCCCTTGGCTCCTAATGTCTTAGCAACTTCAGTAAAATCATCAATTTCTTTTCTGGAAAGCTCACTGGCTTTCCCTTCAACTTTTAATGCCTTAATTATTCCGCCGTTCTTAATAGCTCCACTAAATACCTTAAATTCTGAGTCTACAAAAACATGAGAAATGTCTTGGAGTAAAAGACCAAACCTTGTATCAGGTTTATCTGATCCATACTTTAGCATAGCCTCTTCATGACTCATTCTCTTAAATGGGGTCTCTATTTTGATCTCTTTTGCTTCATGGAATATTGCTTTTAACATTCCTTCAACGATATTCATAATGTCGTCTTCATTTATAAAGGTCATCTCGATGTCTATTTGTGTGAACTCCGGCTGACGGTCGGCTCTTAAGTCTTCGTCTCTGAAGCATCTGACAACCTGATAGTAGCGGTCAAGACCTGAGACCATAAGTGTCTGCTTTAGGAGTTGGGGCGATTGAGGCAGCGCATAGAACTCTCCCGGATTTAGGCGGCTTGGTACCAAAAAGTCCCTGGCCCCCTCTGGGGTCGATCTAGTTAGATAGGGTGTTTCAACTTCTAAAAATCCCTCTGCGTTTAAATAGCCCCTTGATGCAGCGGCCACTTTGTGACGGGTTATAATATTGTTTTTCATGCTAGGTCTTCTGAGGTCTAGATATCTGTACTTCATCCTCAAAAGCTCATCTACATTTATGTCATCTTCTATTAGGAAGGGGATGACTTTAGAGGTGTTTAGGATTCTTACTTCGCTTGCCATAACCTCTATTTCGCCTGTTTGTAGATTGGGATTAATAGTTTCAGGTGTTCGTTTCGATACTTTACCCTTAATTGCTATGACCCATTCATCACGAATGGCTTCGCCTTTTTTATGAACTTCTTCACTATTCTCAGGATTTAATACTGCTTGAACCAGCCCTTCACGGTCTCTTAAATCTATGAATATTACACCGCCGTGATCCCTGTGAGATTGTACCCATCCCATAAGCACTACTTCTCGCTCTAGGTCATTTGTACCGAGCTTGCCGCAGTAATCTGTCCTTTCCCAATCTCCCATTAATTCAAGCATGAATCCGACTCCCTTTTTCTTTATAAAATTTCAGTTAAAACGGAAGAATCTTAACCTTTCTCCCCGATTTGGCAAGCAACCATTAGAGTATATAGTAATAGAATCTTTATATCCTATGACGAGTGTAATTATAAATAAAAAAATTAACTGATAGCTACTCGATTTTGAAATGAAAGGTGTTATCTTTTAGATATCTGTACGGTTTCTGGAGTACAAACTCAATAATCATATGAACAAGGCCGCTAAAACTAATATGTTTCTGACTTTGATATGAAACAACTCTTTAATATTGCTGATCTTATTACTCGGCCCGGTTCTTCGAATATATGATTTAGGCTCTGAGAGCATTTGAAGAAGCTATGGGAGAAAAGTATGATCTAATGGAGGAGAAAAAATTTAAGTCCTTAATTTTATATAAGTACCATAAGAAGTAAGTTGAATATTCCAAGATCAAGTCTTTAATATTAAATGGAGTAATATGAACGAAAATGCTGAATTTAGATCAGGCTTCATCACGGTTATTGGCAGACCCAATGTAGGGAAGTCAACCTTAATCAATCAATTAGTGGGCGAAAAAATATCTGCCGTATCTGATAAACCCAACACAACAAGAAATAGAATCTTAGGAATAAGAACACTCTCAAATGCTCAGCTTATTTTCCTTGATACTCCGGGAATTCATAAACCAAAGGGTCCGTTGAGTAAAGCTATGGTTAATACTGCGCTGGGCGCAGTTCAAGAAGCTGATGTGATCATTATGATGATCGAGGTTAAAGAGCCTTTCGGAAGAGGGGACTCTTACATTATAGAGAGTCTTTCCAAGCAAGCCATCTTGGTAATCAATAAAATTGATACTATAAAAAAGAACGAGATATTACCCATACTTGAAGGCTCAAAGGAGTTTGAGGGCAAATTTAAAGAGATAATTCCGATATCCGCTGTAAACGCTGACGGTACGCAAGAACTCCTGGATACGATTATAAAATATTTGCCTGAGGGGCCTAAATATTTTCCAGAGGATATGATTACTGATCAGCCGGAGAGGTTTATTGTGGCTGAGTTTATTAGGGAGAAGATTTTCACCCTGACTCAGCAGGAGATTCCATATCAGACAGCTGTAGTAATAGAGGAGTTTACTGAAATGCCGGAGAAACATCTGATCAAGATCTCAGCCGTTATATATGTAGAGAGAACTAATCATAAAGGGATTTTGATCGGCAAAAAAGGTGCAATGCTAAAAGAAATCGGCTCGCTTGCAAGAGCAGATATTGAAAAAATATTGGGGACGAAAATATTTCTTGAGCTCTGGGTTAAAG
>JBBDIN010000025.1:0-7608 GCA_040880385.1 Thermodesulfobacteriota bacterium
CCCCCAGAAGTGAGGCGCCTGAAAATATGAACAGTGCAATAAAAAATAATCTTTTCCTGCCAAACATATCGGCAAGCCTGCCACCAGTTACGATGAACATAGAAAACGCTAGCAAGTAACCGTTAATTACCCACTCAATAGTGCTAAGATCCGAGTTGAAATGCTTCTCAATCCCTGAAAGCGCCACATTCATAGCCGATATGTCCATGGCCAGTAACAGTACCCCAATCCCCATTGCGGCAAATATTATTACTAGATGTTTATTCATTATTAGTTGGAATTATTTTACAAGTTGTCAAACAGGTCCATTTTCATAAATCATAACACATATTCATAATGTTGTTGGCAGAAATATTATTAGCAAATTATATTTGTATTTATAGAGAGATAGTTTCGTTCATTTATTCCACAAATCTTCTAAAAAAGTGCATAATTATATTTGTCTATCAAAATAGAGTGAGGAGGAGTACTAATGTCAGAGCATCCTAAAAAGGATAATTGGCGGGATAAAATCCATGAAATAATTTTCGAGGCGGATACTCCACTAGGAAAGCTCTTCGATGAACTCTTAATAATAAGCATTCTTGCGAGCGTTCTCGTAGTGATGCTGGATAGTGTGACCTGGATTAGAGAAGATTATGAAGGATTGCTTTATGCTTTAGAATGGTTTTTTACAATCATCTTCACTATAGAATATATTCTAAGGTTAATCACCGTTAAGCGTCCCGCTAAGTACGCAGGCAGTTTTTTTGGAATAGTGGATTTCCTCACAGTTATACCTACCTATCTGGACCTTCTGCTCCCGGGAACAAGATTCCTGCTAGTAATTAGAATACTAAGGGTGCTTAGAATCTTCCGAGTGCTGAAGCTGGCAAAATATGTGGGAGAGACAAATCTCCTTCTAAGAGCTCTTAGGGCGAGCAGTCGGAAGATCACAATATTTCTCTTCTCAATAGTAACCATAGTAATTGTTTTAGGCTCATTAATGTATATCATTGAGGGTGCAGAGCACGGATTCACAAGCATTCCAAAGAGTATTTACTGGGCAATTGTTACTTTGACTACAGTGGGTTACGGGGATGTGGCGCCTCAGACAAGTTTGGGGCAAGCAATGGCAGTTGTGGTAATGATCATGGGATACAGCATTATAGCAGTTCCCACGGGTATTGTGACTGTAGAAATGGCACAGGCATTTAAAGAGGATGTCTCAACCAGGTCTTGCCAAGACTGTAGCTCTGAAGGGCATGACTCAGACGCTAAACACTGCAAATATTGCGGCGAAGAATTATAAGCGCCTTCAATTTGAAAATTTATTTCTTCTTCTTTTCAGAATCTTGTTAAACTTGAAAACATCTCAAAGTAATATATATGTATTTATAGAGGTTAAGGCTTTCTCGGGAGCTTGAAAATTTGATATAATACATATCTGGATATAGAATAATTGAACATTATTAGTATAAAATTTGCTAAAGAATAAGCATTAATAGGGAGAAGTCATGGAAGTACAGGTTAAAGAAAAATCTATGCAGGAGATCATAGAGGGTTTGCCTGATGAAGTTCGTCAAGAACTTGATCTCTTTGAGCGTCAAGTCAAGGACTATCAGAACGGTATGACCGGTGAAATAAAATTTCAAAAAATCCGTCTTCAATTAGGTATTTATGCCCAGCGTCAGGATGGTGTTCAGATGCATCGAATTAAAATACCTTTTGGCGGTCTTAATGCCGCACAGCTAAGACGTTTGGCGGACTGTTCAGATAAATATGCCAGCAACTTTTTGCACCTAACAACAAGACAAGACGTCCAGCTCTACTATATTAATTTAGAAGACGAACCCAACATGATGCGTGAGCTTGCGGATGTTGGTATCACAACACGTGAAGCTTGCGGAAATACCGTAAGAAACGTAACAGCCTGTCACCAGGCAGGTTCTTCTCCCACAGAAACTTTTGATGTTACCCCTTACGCAGAAGCATTTAAGAATTTCATGCTTAGAAACCCAATATGTCAGAATATGGGAAGAAAATTTAAAGTATGTTTTGAAGGCTGCCACGACAAAGATCATGCAGGGATCATGATTCACGACTTAGGATTCCGTGCCAGAGTAAGAGAAGAGGGCGGCGAATTAAAACGTGGATTTCAGGTATATGTCGGAGGAGGTTTAGGAGCATCGCCTTCTCTAGGACAGCTCTGGACCGAATTTCTGCCGGTTGAAGAGATGATTCCTTTCTCAGCTTCGGTTGTCCGCATTTTCGACCGATACGGCGAGCGCAAGGTTCGTATGAAGGCCCGTATGAAATTTCTAATCAGAAAACTTGGAATGGATGAGTTCCGTAAACTAGTTCAAGAGGAAAGGGCTAAGCTCAAAGTTGATCCAAAGTGGAATGATTTTTTAAATAACATAGATGAAACGCCTCCTGAAGGGAATCAGAACATACCTTCAGTGCCACAAGGAATAGAGAATGATCCTTTATATATAGCGTGGAAGGAGACAAATGTTCTACCTCACGGCCAAGAGGGATTTAATATGGTTAATATAAAGGTTCATAATGGTGATATCACCTCTGATACAGCAAGAGCACTGGCCGATATAACTGATATATTTTCTGCGAGTGATATAAGAATTAGTATTTCACAGAATCTGATTTTAAGATGGGTTCCTACTGAAGCTCTTCCCGCCTTATATGCGGCACTTTATGATCTTGATTTAGCTAACCCAGGTGCTGAAACATTTGAAGATATAACTGCCTGCCCCGGTGCTGATACCTGCCGATTAGGTATTACGTCTGCAAAAGGTCTAGCAGATACGCTCACAGAGGGTATGAAAAACGGCTTAGGTGAATACAAAGAACTATCCAAAGGTCTCAACATTAAGATCTCAGGCTGCCCGAATTCATGTGCACAACACGTGTCTGCCAGTATTGGTTTTCAAGGTGCCTCGCTTGCTAAAGCCGGGAGAAATGTTCCAGCAGAGCAAGTATATGTTGGTGGCGGGCTCTATGGTGATGACACAAAGCTTGCAACTTCTATAATTAAGGTGCCTACTAGAAACGCTCCTAAAGTTGTAAAGAAGCTCTTGGGGGTATACAGAGATGAGAGGAGTGATGGTGAGCACTTTGATTCAGTGATGGAGAGGCTCGGTAGAGACAGGATAAAAGAAGAAATAACAGAATTTCTTCAGATCCCTACTTTTGAAGAGGATCCATCTTTCTATCAAGACTGGGGTCATGAAGAGGAGAAGTTTGAGCTCCAGAAAGGAGTCAAGGGTGAGTGTGCCGGCGCAACTGTAGAAGAAAAGGTGCCCACTTTCTCTGATGCCCAGAAACGTATACAGCAAGCTGAGGCGCTCCTAAAACACGGTGAATACGGGACTTCTATAATGGAAGCCTATCATTCCTGTGCAGCTAGCGCCCATGTGCCTCTTTATACTAAGCTGGTCGACCCATTTACATCAGAGCAGACAATGTGGGAGTTTGAGAATCTACTTGTCAGAACAGGCGATGCTGATGAAAAATGGCTTGATATCTCAGGCGTTCTAAAAGATATGGTAGGTCAGGAACCCTCAGAGGAGCTTGCTATTAAGATGCTCGGAGTTGCCAAGGATCTTTATTCCGAGTGCGAGAGAATACAGGCGAATTTATCATAAATATTTGATCTGACTTAACGGCTGTTCTCTACATAAACATAATCCTTACTTTTTAGCTGAAATATAAGAAGGTGTTTTTATCTAGACATTATTTTATAATTTCAAAATATGGGGTTGAATTCTTATTGCTGCGTCCATATATTGACTATAGAGCATGGAAAGGAGATCAAAATGAGAAAAGTTATAATAACAATGTCGGTTGTTTTAGGCTTAGTTCTAGGGGGATTATTCCCTGTCTCATCATTTGTGTATTTCGATCATGAAAATGTTGATTGCTCTATGAATCAATTTGAAAATGTTCAATTAGAGAATAGTTGTAAAAACTTAGAAGCTTAATTTGTACGGTTTAGATTAATGTATATACCGGGAACTAAGTTTAAGGTAGTCCTAGAAATCCAAGTTAGAGACCAGATTTTTGAGCCCGGTCTTGAGGGTGAGATTGTAAAATCTATAACCAAAATGGTTGGAAAGGCCTATAGTGTAAAATTTGTAGATGGAAGAACTGCCGAAATTCATATCGTTATTATGAATAACAAGACTGAAGTACTTAAAGATTGATTATACTCTGTGAATATTCTTCACACTTAAAATGAATAAATGTTAGAAAAATTTGAGACATGGTTTAGCGCCGAATTAGGTCTACATCAATTAGCTCCAATAGTAATGGATCTAATAATTTTGGCTATGTTGGTAGTCCTGGCTATTATAGCTAACTATCTTGCCAAGCGCTTTATTTTGAAAATAGTTGAGCACGTTGCCTCCAGGAGCAGTACAGAGTGGGACGATGTGCTGGTTAAAAGAAAATTTTTCAGACGATTATCACATTTCGCTCCGGCATTAGTCATTTACCTAATGTCTTCCGTTTTATTTGAGGATGATACAGCCATAATTGTTACAAGGCGCATTGCAGAGATATATATGCTGATTGTAACAATATTTACTATTGACGCTTTTCTCTCTTCTGTCGTTGATATTTACCACAGCTATGATAATGCCAGAGAAGTGCCTGTAAGAATTATTGTTCAGGTAGTAAAAATTCTCCTATATGCAATTCTCGCAATAATTATACTTTCAACAGTAATTGGCAAGTCCCCTGCATTTTTTATTGGTGGATTAGGCGCCATGGCTGCTGTGCTAATGTTGATATTTAAAGATCCGATCCTTGGTCTCGCAGCCGGCATACAACTATCAGCAAATAAGATGGTAAGGGTAGGGGACTGGATAGAGATGCCCAAATATGGTGCCGATGGTGATGTGATTGATATATCTCTTACGACTGTAAAAGTGCAGAACTGGGACAAGACTATCATCACCATACCTACTTTTGTTTTAGTAAGTGAAGGGGTGAAAAACTGGCGCGGTATGTCTGAGTCAGGGGGAAGAAGGATTAAGCGTTCCATCTTTATAGATATGACCAGTGTTAAATTCTGTACACAAGAAATGATTGAGAAGTTTAGTAAGATACAGTACTTAAGTAATTATGTTTTAGATAAGAAAAAAGAACTATCAGATTTTAATGAACAACGAGATATAGATAACACAATTTTAGTAAACGGCAGAAGGATGACAAACCTCGGGACATTCAGAGCCTATTTGGTCTCGTACTTAAAGGACCACCCTAAGATTAATAAAAATCTTACTTTTCTTGTAAGACAGCTGGACCCGGGACCGACTGGTTTGCCAATTGAAATTTATGTTTTCAGCAGCGACCAGGTCTGGGTAAATTACGAATCTATACAAGCCGACATTTTTGATCATATACTGGCAGTCATACCAGAATTTGATTTAAGAGTATATCAAAATCCAACAGGCTCTGATTTCCAAAAACTAGCTCATTAATTCTTTTGTCTTACTACTAAGCGCTATTATGGAGTATGTAATTATTGGATAGTTGTTGCCATATCTATATTGGGGCGGGTAGTTCTAAGTGCGTTTAATAGAGTTTGATCTAGTCCATATATATCCTTATGGAAATTAACATTACCTTGATCATCGACCCAGCTTGTAAAATACAAAATATATACTGGGATTGTCTGATTTAGATACACTGTTTTAGTCTTCCTGGAGTTGATGTTGGATTGGATTTTAGTTGGAGTCCACTCTCCGTTTGCTGCTAACACAAATTCTGCCAAGTCCAGCGGTTTTTCAACCCTTATGCATCCATGGCTAAAATTACGCTGTGCTCTTTTAAAGAATCCACGGTTAGGAGTGTCATGAAGATAGATCGAATGTTTATTTGGGAACAAGAATTTAATTTGTCCCAGAGGATTTCCAGGGCCAGGATTTTGACGTAGTCTATAATTGCCCGATAGAACTTTTGCTATGTATTCCTCTTGGGCTTTCTTGTCTTGTATCTCTGCCTCAGATAATTGTCGCTCACCACTTTCCCTGCCCTCAGTCTCTGAGGGAGCTTCAACATTTTCTACAACTTCGATTTGTTCTGATTCTTCAACAACTATTTTTTCCGGAGCTTTAAGCCCAACAGCGTCAATACCTTTTTTAGAAAGATAGTCAGAGTCTTGTCTTATTCTCGGCGCAATATCGTCCTTTAAAATGCTAGGGGGTATATTCCAATAAGGGTTCATGACTATATGAGTCATTTCCTCGCTAAAAATTGGAGTGTTCCATTCAGGTTTTCCTACAACTATCTTCATAGTAAGAGCATCGTTATTATTCTCTACACCGTACAAGTGGTAATTAGCAATATTAACTAGTATGTATTTGCTACCCATATATTGGGGAAGCAGACGCCAACGCTCCATCGTCAGTTCTATCTGAGATATGCGCTCTTGAACTGGTACATTCAAGGCTTCTATGGTTGATTTGCCTACTACACCGTCTACGTATAGGCCGTTTCTTTCCTGATATTTTTTGACTGCGATCTCAAGTGTTTCATCAAATACTTTGCTATCTGGTGCTGCGCTGTCCAATTCGCCTGTAGCTTTGAGCCTCTCTCTCAGCGCTACTACTCTGTTTTCTCGAGCGCCTTTCTGGAATTTCTCTCCGTAAGGAAACGGCTGCCAACCCCCATTTGAAGCTATCTCTTTATACTCTTTCAACGAAACTTTCAGTTTGCCGTACATTGGATATTTGGGCATCAGAGTGTTTAAAGCGCCTTCTACATCACCAGTACTTGTGGCCTGAATGAGAGTTTGTGTGATATTTATCGGTTTTTCACCCGAGAGTAATTCAAGGTTTATTTGCTCTGCTCTAACTCGCCCATAGTGTAAATCATGTCCATAACTTAGGAATGCATTTGAGAGTAGGAGTTCCAGTTCTGCCAGATCTTCTGCATTATATGGACTTCCTGACTTATTATCATTATCAATTCTTGTAAGAGTAGATTCGATCTCTTCTATATTATAGTCTTGTGGATTAAGAGCCTCGTTATCACTATTTCTAATGATTCCTACCATCTCATAGGCCTCAGGTGAAGGCCCGTTAGGTGTAATCCAAAATAGGGAATAACCATTTTCCTCATAAAGTTTAGGTAGACCTCTATCTGCTTTTATGCTTTTGGTCTGTATTTGTATGCTAGGAACGTAGGTGGATGTTTTTATCTTCTGCCTGGTTAAAGTGCTAGCGCTCTGAGTTGAGGATTGCAGGGGTTGAGCTGGAGATTGGGCGTCATTGATCAAGTTCTCCTGCTTAGGCGCAGCACAGCTCACCACAATCAATGATACTACCAAGACCATGCTGATAAATAAACGAGATTTAACATCTAGTATTTCAATTAATCTATTCATGTCCATAATCAACTTTATTGATTCTTAATGACGGAAAATTAATTGCCCCATTTTATAAATCAACTGAAAAATGACCCCGCCAACTAGTTATTATAATACGAAATCAATATAAAGGCTATCCTATATTGAATATTTCTTGTGAAACTATAAAGTTGTTTTTGTTTCGGTATTTATTTCAAGATCTTTAAATAAAAATCGTTTTATTTTGCGCGTAGTGG
>JBBDIN010000026.1:0-7575 GCA_040880385.1 Thermodesulfobacteriota bacterium
TATCTCAACATTTTTGTAAACATGTAATTGAGCAAAAAACTACCGGTCGCATAATAAATATCGGCTCTGTAGCTGGAGTCATGGATTTTCATCCAATATCTATCGCATATCATGCAGCTAAAGCAGGGGTAATGATAATTACGAAAGTTATGGCAGTTGACATGGCGCCTTACGATATAACCGTAAACTGTGTAGCTCCCGGATCGATTGTAACACCTATGTCTTCATCATCAGACCCTGATTATGACGAATATATGACAAAAGGGATTCCAGAAGGCAGAAGAGGGAAACCTGACGACATAGTGCCTCCGGTAGTAATGTTTGCTTCAGATGAATCTCAGTATATTACAGGGCAGACAATATTTGTTGAGGGAGGAGCATTATCGGTTTATCTGGGAAGAGATGAGCCCAAGTTTAAAGATTGATTTAATCCGGGTTCAGAATTATATTAGCCCTATTTTTATGAGACTCTAAGTATGGAAGATAGTGATTATAAAAAATATCTTTTTTTTGAAGCCAGCCATCATGATCAAGGTGTCTAACAGTTTCATCACGCTCGTGTGCCCTCTCTAAAGCTATTTCCTTGGGCACATCAAGAAAAACTCTTAAATCAACAAATTCATCTAAATCCTCATGGCACGATAAAAGACCCTCTAAAATAAGATAATCACAATCAGTAGCATCAACGCGCAATTCATCATCAAACTGTCCATTAGATAAATTATAAAGCCCTCTTACAGCAAAGTTCTGTTTTCTTTTGATTGACTCAAGAGCTTGTTTGATTTTTTGAAGATCATACCAAGTATGAAGGTCGACATCATGGAGCTCGAGTCTCTTTGGCCATTCGGACCTTGGTACACTAACAAACAGATCAGTGGAAATTTGCTGAGCTTTGCCGCCTAATTGTTCTTTTAGTAAATTAGCTTCATAGCTTTTCCCGCTGCCTATCATTCCTTCAAAGGCAATCACGTAGGGATGCTTTTTCTCTTTGTTGATTATAGTTTCTACTAGTTCAGTTAATTTCATTCCGTACCCTGCAAATATTAAAACCGATTTTTTACAGGAAATAAATTCCCGCTAGATAATGTCTTTTTTTACTGATAGCTCAAGCGGTACGGGGTTCGGGACCATAATTTTTAACGGAAAGTAGATCAGCAAACTCTCAAGGTACTTAAAATAGTCCAAGTAACTTAAGAGCAATTATAAAAATGGCTACAATCATAACGTAGCGGATAACTTTCTCGCCGCCTCTTACTGAAATGCGTGCAGCCCACCAGCCCCCAACCCCGTTTCCTGCAGCGAGAACAATCCCTAACAACCAGTCTACATTATCCGTCCAGATAAAAATAATAAGTGCAGGTATTGTAAATATTAGAGTAATAAGAACCTTGTGCATATTAACGAATACAAGGTTTATCTTGAGTAAGTGATAAAGAGCGGCCATTATTAAAAACCCAACCCCGACCTGAACAAAACCTCCGTAAAATCCGATTGCAAACATAATCGGATATATGAGCCAGGTCTTCTGTCCTTCGGTAGTAGTTACTAAGTTCTTACTCTGTGGTATGAGCATCGAGATGATTACCCCAATCATGATTATGCCAAGAATTATCTCAAACCACCTGTCGGTCATTCTGACTGCAATTAAAGCTCCAAGGATAGCTCCGGGAATGGTAAAGGCCGCTAATCTGAGGCTCAGATTCAATCCTGTTATTTTTTCTTTACGGAATGATAGTGTAGCGAAAATGCTCTGAATAAGAATTCCAACCCTGTTTGTACCATTCGCAGTAGCGCCGTCCAGACCGAGAAAAATGAGCGCAGGCAAAGTGAGACTGGAGCCACCTCCGGCCATAATATTAATTACGCCGGCTATTACTCCTACTCCAAATAATATTATAATATCTAAGTATTCAGGCATATGTATTCACTACTTAAATAAAGCAAGTGTTCTAAAAGTTACTATGAAATCGGGATTTAGTATAGATTGTTCATAGAAATTAAAATATATTAGTGGTCGTGAGATAACGTGAGCTTAAATTTTTGAGCAGTATTGATGACCGATGCTAGAGCGATTATTTAACCTAAAAGAACATAATACAGATACTAGAACAGAAATAATAGCTGGTATTACGACTTTTATGACGATGTCGTACATCATTTTTGTTCAGCCTGCTGTGTTAGGCGCTGCCGGGATGGACCCTGGGGCTGTGATGGTTGCAACATGTATTTCTGCAGCTTTGGGAACAGTTCTAATGGGACTGATGACAAACTATCCTATAGCACTTGCCCCGGGAATGGGCGAGAACTTTTATTTCACCTACATAGTAGTCCTAACTTTGGGATACAGTTGGCAAATAACCCTAGGTGCCGTGTTTATATCAGGCGTGGCATTTATCCTTCTTTCAACCGTAGGCTTGAGAGAAAAACTTATTACTATCCTCCCTGGTTGTCTTAAAAACAGTATCCCTGTTGGAATAGGGCTATTGATTGCGCTTGTAGGGCTTGAATGGTCAGGAATAGTTGTAGGTCACCCAGTTACATATGTCACACTTGGGGACATAACATCAACACCTACCCTATTATCAATTTTAGGCTTACTGGTTATGGCTATTCTTTTTGCGCTTAGAATAAGGGGGGCAATATTAATTGGATTTCTTGTAACTGCAGTTACTGGAATGATAATTGGATTAATAGAATTTAAAGGAGTTTTTGCTGCCCCTCCTTCACTTGACGCCACACTTTTCAAACTCGAGATACCAGATGTCTTTGCAAATCCCGAGCTACTTACAGTAATTTTCATCTTTCTATTTCTAGATTTATTCGATACTGTAGGGACGTTAATTGGTGTTAGTGAGCCTGCTGGCCTCATGAAAAATGGAAAGCTGCCCAAGGCAAGACAGGCTTTGTTGTCAGATGCGATCTCAACAACTGCAGGGGCGCTTTTGGGAACATCCACAGTTACAGCATATATAGAAAGCACCACAGGAATATCCGCAGGCGGTAAAACGGGATTAACGAGTATCGTTGTCGCTCTGCTATTTATACTGGCGATATTCATAAATCCAATTGTACAAATGATAGGCGCGGGCCACGTTGTAGGAGGAATAACCCTCTACCCGGTCATCGCGCCTGCGTTAATTATCATAGGCGTTATGATGTTCAAAAATATAGCGAACATAGATTGGGAAGATTACACGGAATCAGTACCGGCATTTCTCACATTACTGATGATGCCCCTTGCGTTTAGTATCACTGAAGGGATTTCTTTTGGAGTAATATCATATGTGCTTTTAAAAGTAGTCAGTGGTAAGGGGAGGAAAATCCACTGGCTTCTATACCTAATTGCAATCCTCTTTATTGCAAGATACATATGGCTCAAATAGAATATAAACCATAACTAAATACATATCACCATACGAGTTATAGAAAAAATGAAAACAGTAACTATTGCATTAATTCAAACCAGAGTTTCAGAAAATATTGAGTCTAATATTGCAAATACTCTAAAGATGATTGAAAGGTCGGCTAATAAAGGCGCTCAGATAATTGCCTTACAAGAACTGTTTCAGACCCCCTATTTCCCTCAGTGGAAGAATATAAACAAAGACGATTACGCAGAGACTCTAAAGGGTTTTACCGTTAGCACGATGAGAGAAGCTGCAAAGAGATTAAGCATAACTCTGATCCTTCCGATTTATGAAAAGAAGAACGGCAAGTATTTCAACACCGCTTTAGTTATAAGTAAGAAAGGAAAGCTATTAGGACAGTATCAGAAAACTCATATCCCCTATGATCCCGGATTCTATGAAAAAGAATATTTTGAAGAGGGCAACTCGGGTTATAAAATTTTTAGTGCTGATGGGGTGAAATTTGCGGTTCTGATTTGCTATGATCAATGGTTCCCTGAGGCTGCGCGGATGGCCCGATTAAGTGGGGCAGAGATAATTTTTTACCCGACTGCAATAGGGAATATCCGCGATAGTAACGAAGAAGGTGACTGGCACGATGCCTGGGAAACCGTGCAAAGAGGGCACGCAATCTCAAACAGTCTATATGTAGCTGCCATTAACCGCGTAGGACGTGAAGGTAATATCAATTTTTGGGGGCAGTCTTTTGTCTCAGACCCTTTCGGAAAAATTCTTAAACGCGCTTCTGCTACCAGGCAAGAAACGCTTGTCGTTGAAATCGATTTGGAAAAGAACAACTTCTATGCAGAAGGATGGGGCTTTTTAGATAACCGCAGACCGGATACATACGAAAAAATTACCTCAAGTATAAAGAAAAAAACTAAATGAAGACTTCAAATAAGAATTACTCGATGCCTGCTGAATGGGAGCAGCACTCCGCTGTATGGCTCGCCTGGCCATATGACGAGGAGACTTTTCCTCACAGAGTCGGCAATGTAGAAAAGACCTTTGCTAAAATGATAAGCGCTCTACAGTCTAGCGAACAGGTCGAGCTTATAGTCTTACATGAAGAGATGAAGAGCAGAGCATCTGATGTTATAAGAAGTGCCGGCACTGATCCGTTAAAGATAAATTTTCATATCACTGACTACGCAGATGTCTGGCTCAGAGATACGGGACCAATCTTTGTAAAAGACAGCTCTGGCAATATCGCTATTACAAAGTGGATTTTTAACGCATGGGGGAACAAGTTTTCTGAACTCCTTATAGATGGGGAAATTCCTGAGAGAATCAGCGAGTGGAAAGGCCTCCCGTTATTTAGCGCTGATTTGGTGCTCGAAGGAGGGGCAATTGAAGTAAGTGGTGAGGGAGTGTGTTTAACAACTGAGCAATGCCTACTTAATGAAAACAGGAACCCCGGAATAACTAAAGAGGATATTGGAGAATATCTTAAAAAATATTTAGATATACGAAAAGTAATCTGGCTTAAAGAAGGCCTGACTAATGACCATACGGACGGTCATATAGACGAGCTTGCACGTTTTGTCACGCCTAACAAAATAGTTTGTGCGCAAGAGGAAAACAAGGACGATGAAAATTACAAAATCCTACAGGAAAATTACAATCGACTAAAGGAAGAAACAGATATTAACGCAGAACCATTTGAAGTAATCAAGCTTCCAATGCCGCACATGTATTACGATGACGGAAGTAAAGCCCCGGTATCCTACACCAACTTTTATATCGGAAACACAGTAGTACTTGCACCTATTTTCAAAGATAGAAATGACTCTGAAGCTCTTGGCATTCTTGAGGATTGTTTCCCGGGACGAAGGATTGTTGGGATTGATTGCAGCGATATTATATACGGCGGCGGAGCGGTTCACTGCATTACTCAGCAGCAGCCAAAATAAATTTTGACTTCGCTTATTTCAACTATAAAATATCTCAAATCAACCCGCTAGAACTTGAAAAAAAGGAATTCGCGGAAAATAAATTAATCCTATTCTGACATAAGATTTCAACTTTATGGCTATGTGATTTTATAGGTTCAGAATAATAAAGGAGAATTCCTAAAATGGCTAAGCCGACCAAAAAACAGCTCTTAAAAGATCCTGTAAAACACATTGATATCAAAAAAATCAACGGCAAAGAGATTATTGACGCCTACCGTAATATGTCTTTCTCATCACGAGATACTGCCAGAGCCGCTGATATTTTCAATATGAACCTTAAGGATAAAAACGCTTCGGTATGGATGACCCTTGCAGGGTCCACCTCGGCCGGCGGGTGTATGCAGGTCTATGTTGATATGGTTAAAAACAATATGGTTGATGTTATTGTGGCTACCGGAGCTTCCATTGTAGATATGGATTTTTTTGAAGCACTGGGTTTCAAGCACTATAAAGGCACGCCCGACATTGACGACGGATTGCTGAGGTCTCTATATATAGACAGGATATATGATACTTTTATAGATGAGGATCAGCTGCAGAAATGTGATAGCATTATAGCCAAGATCGCCGATTCTCTAGAGCACCGTCCATACTCATCTAGAGAATTTATATATGAGATGGGCAAATGGCTCACTAAGCACGCCAAGAAGAAAGATTCTCTGGTACAAGCGGCTTATGAGAACAATGTGCCGATTTTCTGTCCGGCATTTACAGACTCTTCAGCAGGATTTGGATTAGTTTACCACCAGTGGCACAACCCTGAATCACATGTTTCAATCGATAGCGTCAAGGATTTCCTTGAGCTCACAAAGATCAAAATGGCCTCCAAAGAAAGCGGCCTTTTTATGATTGGAGGCGGCGTACCCAAAAACTTTGCACAAGATACAGTGGTTGCAGCAGAAATTCTAGGAAAAGAAGTGCCTGTACATAAATATGCGGTTCAAATTACCGTGGCTGATGTAAGAGATGGTGCCTGTAGTTCATCTACACTTAAAGAGGCTTCCTCTTGGGGCAAGGTAAGCACAGTGCACGAGCAAATGGTTTATGCAGAAGCAACATCAGTGTTACCCTTAATTATTGCTAATGCCTATCAAGTCGGGAACTGGAAAAAAAGAAAACCTAGGAATTTTGGGAAATTATTTGACTGAGAATGAATTAAGAGTTGTACTCTTAAAGCTCGGGGGCAGCGGCTTTATCCAGATACCATTCTAAAACGCCATTTTCCGGATTAACCATTGAAGCAGGATATGGGAGCGGATTTTTTGCCCCTTTTTCCAGTATTTCCTTAAACACTGGGGCTTTAGCCTCCCCAGCTACAAGAAAGGATACTCTCTTGGCGTTATTAATAACTGGAAAAGTAAGACTAACTCTTTTTTGTCCAGTCTCAGGATGCTCCGCAACCACACAAATCTTTTTCATTTCTTTTAAATTGGAAGCCCCTGGGAAAAGGGATGCGGTATGACCGTCATCGCCCATACCAAGGAAAATCCAGTCGAAACTAGGAAATCCATTTCCACCGGCAGCAACATTTTCTTCAATTACCTTTTCATACCTTAGAGCTTCATTTGTAGGCGGGTCTTCACCCAAGACTCTATGAATATTTGAAGCGGGTATATCGATATGTGAGAGTAGAGCTGTGTTGGTCATCTTGAAATTGCTTTCATCATTATCGGGCGGAACGCATCTTTCGTCCCCCCAAAAGAAAATCACATTCTCCCAGGGAAGGTCTTCTTTATAAGGAGCTTCAGCAAGAATTTCAAAAAATGCTTTGGGAGTATGCCCTCCAGAGAGTGCAACTGTTAGAGATCCACCAGATGCAGCTTTTTTGCTGACTGCGTCTTTAAAATCCACTGCCAATTGCGCGGCTAACTCCGCACTGTCTTCAAAGAGATAATATTTCTTTTCCATAATTATAAATACCTATTATAAATTTTCTCTATAACTCGCAGTACTCTCCGTCATTTGATAGGTTCTTACACGGATATCGCCAATCATCGCCGGGATTATCAAATAGTTTGCTAGCTTCGGGCGGCCCCCATGTGCCTGCAGGGTAACCGTACATTTTAATCTTATCGTTACGCTCCCAGGCCTTAAGTATAGGGTCGACAAACTTCCAGCACGCCTCCACTGCATCCGCTCTCGCAAAGTGAGTAGCATCACCCTGTATACAGTCTATTATCAATCTCTCGTAAGCCTCAGGAATATAGGCATCG
>JBBDIN010000027.1:0-7504 GCA_040880385.1 Thermodesulfobacteriota bacterium
GTTTTACCAAAGGCAGATTAAAAAATAAAACAAAGGAGGTAGTTATGAATAAATTCATAATGTCTTTAACCCTAGTATTCTTTTTGTTTGTGGGTGGAATGGATTTACACGCCGATAGTTTGTCTACTGCAGAATTTAGGCAGCTCTATGACAGCTTATTAGCTGGAAAAACCCTTGCCACTCAAGCTGAAAAGGATGGAGTAGTTGTTAAATCAGAATGGCAGTATGGTCAGGCATTAGATTTAGGAGAAGGTGATTTTGATATTCCTGTAACAAAAGTTATTACACTAAGTAAGAACGGAGAAATGGTTCAGAAAAAGACTCTGCAGATTGTAGACAGAATAAATACTCTTGGTAACTCCGCATTTATTTACGAGGAGTCAAGGATGATAACTGTTGAAAATGCAGGCTCAGAACCGCTTACAACCAGAGACTCAGAATTTCTTGGGCAATTCATCGCATCAAAAAATGAAAAGGGTGGATTTGACGTCCATAATTTTGGTCTAATCCCCTCAGTTAATGTAGAAGGTGACACTGATGAGATTGCGGCCTCCAATATCTCATATTCATGTTATCCGGAAAACGCTAAGAGTAAATGTGTTTTGACTATTCGTGACTTTAAACTAGGTGATTATACGGCGCTCCAGGGTTATACGCTTGGCGATCCGATAGGCACTGATCATGTTATAGTTGCAGAAGAAGAAGTCGCACCATAAACTATTTATAACTGTCTTCGCGTATTATGCATGAATTAAACATAAACAGGGAGGTTTTTTAAATTGAAAAAACTATTATTAATAATACCAATGTTTTCGATTATTGCGGTTCTTGGATGTCAGACATATACTCCGGTAATTGACCAGGGAAGCGTTCAAAATGGCGATAGATATTACAGAGATCAGGCTGAATGCAGGGCCATAGCCAAGCAGGGTGCACCAGGTTGGAAAGATACTGCTAAAGACACCGTAGTTGGCGGCGCTGTTGGTACTGGTACAGGTGCATTGATAGGCGCTATTGCAGGGAACGCAGTTAAAGGTCTTGCGTATGGCGCTGTTATTGGCGGTGTAGCTGGTGGAGCCAAAGGTGTATACGACAGCGAAAAAGGCTATGAGCAAATATACCGTAACTGTATGGTTGGCAGAGGCTATAACGTTTTAAACTAGTAGATATCTGTCTCGAAAAGAAATGAATTAGCTAACTTGCTTGATCTCTTTGAGTTGGACGGTGGTTTTACATCTGAAGACCTTAAGATTTCATATAGAGACCTGGTCCAAATTTGGCACCCGGATAGATTTGCGCAAAATGAACGGTTACAGCAAAGAGCTCAAAAAAAAAATTAACAGCGAAAATAGTCCTGACTTAATAGTGATGGCAACCAAAGGACACCAGGGCTTTTTGGATGTAGTTAGTGCAAGCACCATAAAGCAGGTTTTACGTAGAGCACCCATTCCTCTATTAGCAGTGCCTGTTTTTAGAAATAGATTATCTTAGAGATTAAAGGAGTCTACAATGTACAGATGGATTTTGTTAATTATTCCTATCTTATTTATCACCTCCTGTAATATGAGCTGGAAACGACCACTCAAAGAAAAACAGGCCAACAAATCAGCCTATGAGCAGTGCTTGCAAGATTATCCGGATAACCAGATTAAATGTGATGCTTACAAAGACTCATATGATGATTCTGTGAGGCAGATGAAAGGAAAGTCCGAGGACCCTACTAGTGACGGCAGACTCTATAACGAGTAGGTCAATGATAATCTTCAATTGCTAGGAAAGTTTTTAAGAGGCAAAAATGTTAAGAGGATATTCACTACTATTGCTTGCAATTATTTTTCTGAGCGCCGTGTTATCTTATGGAAGAGATGATCTTATTACGGTTACTAAAGAGTCTCCACAAGTCCAGCTTGCCACAGGTAGGAGTGTTTCTGTAAATAGTATCTGTCCCGAGAAAAGTGTGCTTGTTAGCGGGGGAGGGGAGTGTGTTGGCTTTCTAAATACAGAGAGTAAAATAGTTCTTACAACAAGTGCACCTGACAGCTTAAACGCAGCATGGAATGTTGAATGTACCAACATGAACCCTAAAGCAGGTGAGGCTCAAGCGAAAGCCTGGGCAGTATGTTCTAAATATTAATTTTTAGTTATTATAATTTTTTGATCGATCTGATTTACCTATTCTAAGGAGGATAGAATATGAATACCGAATCTAAAACGTATCTTTTATTGATTGTTCCTGTATTAGCCCTTTTTTTACTAATATTAACCAACCTTAATCCACTGTACGCACAAATGGGTGTTCCCGCCGGTAGTTACAAGAATTCGTGCAAAGATATTCAGGTGATGCCGGGTAGTGTGTTATGGGCACAGTGTGAAAAGACAGACGGCAAATTTGAAAAATCAACATTAAGATTTGCGCAGTGCGAGGGGGATATATCAAATAATAACGGGAAATTATCATGCAAACAAAAGCCCGGCAAACAGCCTCCAAGCGGGAGTTATAAGAACTCGTGCAAGGATATAAGAGTTGACGGGAAAGAGTTAAAGGCCAAATGTGAGAAACGAAACGGTTCCTGGAATAGTACAAAACTGAATTATAAAAATTGTAAAGGTGATATCACCAACAACAATGGGGAGCTTAGTTGCAATGGGGGCGGAGGGGGATCAAAAATACCAAAGGGTAGTTACAGAGACTCGTGTAAGAATTCTTATGTTGAAGGCGGCACACTGTATTCTAATTGTAAGAAGAATAATGGTGGTTGGAATAAGAGCTCAATGAATTACAAAAACTGTAATAAAGATATAAAAAATGATAACGGCAAACTTATCTGTGGAGGCGGTAATAACTCCAACTTTCCAAAAGGTAGTTACAAGAAATCATGTAAAAACCTTTATAAAGAAGGAAACTTATTAGAAGCAGATTGTAAAAATGATAACGGTAAATGGAAGCACTCAAGCATTAAATATAAAAACTGTAACAATGGTATATGGAATGATAACGGCAGGTTAAGATGCAATTAGCATCTTCTTGATATCGCTAATTACATTAAGAACCTAGATCTGTTTTGTTTAGTACGAGATCTTTTAGCGTCATTTCCCCCAGCGCGCTGTGTATTGCATCATCTATATGCTCTGTGATTTGATCAATCTCAGGATTTGCGAGATATCTATTTTCTAAAAGTGGGGTTTCTCTATTCGTACGTGCTGCATCTATAATCTCCGCTAAAGTGATGACTTCAATATCTTTAGCAGGAAGATAAAATGTCGGATCATCTCCAAGTTCAAGTATTAAATTTTTATCTTTGAGCTCACTAAGAGTAGTGTCAACCGATTCTTGGGGGAGACCTAGATGATTTACTAGGCTATCAAAAGTCCATTTTTCTTCATTATGATAAAAGTTGTACCCAATTAGATACATAACAAGAAAAGCCATTTTTTCCTTTACTTTACTGCTAAGTTGAAAGATTGTTCGACCTAAATCAAGAGTTTTTAAGTTTTGATGACAGTATGCAATCTGGGCGCCGATTAGTAGTATTAGCCAATTTACATAGAGCCATATCATAAATAGTATTAATACAGCCAAGCTTGAATAAATGGCAGCGTACTTTGTAGATTTTGCCACAGAAAAAGCGAAGACCCAACCTGTGGTCTGCCATGCTACACCTGCTATGGCGCCCCCAATAAACGCAGACTTAAATTTAACTTTTGTATTTGGAATAACCATATATATAAAGGAGAAAACAAGAAAAACGAATAAGTATGGTATCAGCTTAGCACTCAATAATACTAAAGTGCCTAGCGGCTGTATTGCTAATACTCTTTGAACGATTGCATTACTCTCAAAAGATGCGGTTAAACCTATTGCCGCAAACATAAGTACCGGTCCTATTAGCAAAATGGTTATATAATCGCTAAATCGTCTGACCAAGCTTCGCCCCTTTCTCACCTTCCATATATGATTAAGAGAGTCTTCTATCTTCATGATGAGAGAAATTGAGGTGTAGATCAACATTACAAGCCCTACAATTCCAAGCACGCCAAAATTTATATTTTCTATAAAACCAATTATCTGCCCTGTTATTTCTACCCCTTTCTCCCCAAGGGGTTCCATGAAATTAATTAAGAAGGGTTCAAGTTGATTATCGACAACACCAAAAGCCTTAAGTATTGAAACGCTGAAAGCTAGAAGCGGGACGATGGATAAGAGAGTTGTATATACGAGGCTCATTGCTCTTAGAGTTAGCTCGTTTTCAGTAAATCCCTTCACTGTTGCGTATATGAGTTTTAAGAGATACACGAGCCAAGCTCTAAACTTGTTCAAAGATCCGGTGTCTAGGTGCCACAAGTCTTTGGTCAGGAAATCATTTATTTTTTTTATTAGTTCTGCCATTTTACGTTAACTATGTAATGTATTGCTTTATAGTGCTATGCCTTACTGTAATTCAGATGAATTTCATAGTCAAATGTTTCCCCGCGGTGATTATTGCAATAATTGTCTGATTTTAATATAGAGTTAGCTTATATAGAGGAAGATTTATTATTCAAGGTCGAAGCAAATCTTCTGAAATTTACATAATTCGCAAATTTTTCTATCCTCAGTTCTTGGGAAATTACTCATAACCGCTTCGTTTTCTTCTGGGTTGCTAAGATAGCTCTTCATGCTTTCAATGCTACTGTTAATGTAATTGGTGGCAAAATCTATTTGCTCAGGAGTGAATGTGTAGATTTTAGTATAATTTTCAAAAAGATTAAGCTCTGTGACACTAATTTTATCCAGATCAAAGTCAAGCTCTTCAAGCGCATATAGTGCATATATTAAGAACTGAAGGTCATCCGCCACACCTGATCCTGTCTTCCAATCATAAATTTTGATTGTGTCCTCTATGCTGTATGCCAAATCTAATTTAACGTAATAAAGAGAGGTATTAAAAGAAAAATATGCCCCTGTCATGCTTTCAATTGAGCACACGACCTCTTTAGGAAGCCCTGAGATCTCTTCAATCACAGTGGACTCATAAAAATTTTCCAGACACAATATCACCTCATCATAATTTCTCTTCCATATCTGATCAGGTATCTCAGGTTTATATTCATGCTCGAAAAGCCCAGGCTCATTTCTTAGACTGCCATTTTTGTTCCAATACAAACCATCCCGGGATGATCTAAAATCATTTCTCATGATCTCGGTTACTCTGGCTTTAGATTTATCAAGCGTCGGTGCTTTGCCAGTACTGACTAGCTCTTTTAAAATTCTTTCAATTTCATCATGAACTGCTGAGCCCTTCCACTGCCAACGGTTCTGAAGATTCTTCAGAACATACAGCGTTCTAGTAATATCGTCAGCTTTGTTTTTCTCCCAGCCGCCCCAAGAGCCGTAGTAATTATAGTAATACTCTCTTTTACATTCCTTAAAGAGGTTATCTCTTGAGTAGGACCAGCTAAATTCATTTTTAAAGTCAGCCATTTGCAAACCCCTTTAAGTTGTACTGCATAGTTTGGAAATTGTCACTGTGAGAGCTGATTTTATTCTGAGGCTTTTCTCTGAGGCAAATGAAGCCAAATTTTTTATACAGTGATTGAGCGATCTCATTATCTTTATCAACGTCTAAGACTATTTGCTTGCACTCTTTTTCTTTCGCCAATTCAACAGCATGATTTAGCAGCAAAGTGCCGATTCCTTGGTTCCTATATTGTTCATCCACAACTATTACGCTGATATAAAAATCATCTTCCTCTAAGTACGGCGTATATGCGGTGTCGAATAATTGAGAGCTAATTATGAGGTAATTTAGAATTTGAGTCAGTCGTAATTTGAATAATAGATTGAGCAATGTCTTTATTTTGCTATATGATTTTCCAGCGTATCCTATTATCAGACCGGCAATAACATTGTCTGTGAAACAAAGGTAAATATTTTCATAACCTACGAAATTGTTCCCGGTTTGTACAAAATCCTGCACTATTTGTTTCGAATTTTCATCATAAGAGATATTTTGCCCACCTTCACTATATGCTCTTAGAATTAGATCGGCTACAATACCAACATCATCAATTTCTCTATCGAATTTTTTAATTTCCATTTATCTTCAATAAAAACTTGTCTCCGGTCAATTATTCTAGGTTATAATATTTCCAAATAACAATCAAAGTTGGTAGATAATGACAAATATAGTTGTTCAGAGTCTTGATTCAAATGATGAGCTGCTTGTATTTAGAGTACAAGTGATTGAAGGGGATTCCCAAACAACTCATAAAGTGGAATTAAATAGAGATGAATATCAAAGTCTGACGGATGGTAAAGTCTCTGCTGAAGAGTTCATACATTGCTCATTTGAGTTCTTACTTGAAAGAGAATCCAAAGAATCAATACTAAGTAGTTTTAATATTTCTGTTATCTCACGTTATTTCCCAGAATACGGGAGAGAGATTATTAATTTTTTCTAATAATCACATAAAATTCTAGATGAAAAGGAGTGAACACTAAGTTATGAAGAAATTCTTCTATATAGTTTTGTTAATTCTGATAGTCGGTGGATTTATTTATGCCTATCCCGAGATCGAGTGGTCTTCTCCAGAGGTAGATATCAAGCTCAAGTCTGAGAATATTGGCACACGCCCATTTGATATTGATGTTGTAGATAAGGGGAAGGGGCTTAAGAATGTAACTGTAACTCTAGTAGGAGATCATGGGGAGTCCATATTAGTTAATAAAAACTATCCTGAAGGTGTAAAAGGCGATAAAATCACCGTCAAACTTGATCCTAAAAAATTAGGGGTAAAAGGCGGGGCTGCAGAGCTCAGGGTCAGCGCTGAGGACAGATCTAGACTTAAAATATTCTCAGGTAATAAAACGAAAGTAAACAAAAAAGTAACCCTGGACCTAGTTCCACCCAAGCTTGATGTTATAAGTACTGATCAGTACATCAATCATGGAGGATCAGGACTTGTTGTATATAAAGTATCTCCCGATACGGCAAATAGCGGCGTTTCTATAGGTGATTATTTTTTCCCTGGCTATAAGGCCGGTTTTAAAGACGAAGATGTGCATATGGCATTTTTCGCATACCCCCATGACGTAGAACCCGGAGAAAATATTATTTTAATTGCACAGGATCAAGCTGGGAATGAGAAAACTTCAGGTCTTTTTTATAGACTAAGAGACATCAACTACCGAAAAAGTAATATAAATATAAGTGAAAATTTTGTAGAAAATATTATGGTTCCCTTGATGGAAGAAGATAGCTCCGGTTCAAGTCACAAAGAGATTTTTCTCAAAGTAAATAATGAAATGCGAAAGAAAAACGACGCAACTATAAAAAAAGTAGGGACTAAGTCAAATAGTGAGATGCTGTGGGATGGAGCTTTTCATCAGCTCTCCAATTCGAAAGTCGAGGCCAACTTTGCCGATGAAAGAACTTATATTCTAAATGAAGAACCTATAGATCATCAGTTTCACCTTGGCTATGACTTGGCAGTAACTAAGCGCTACCCTATAGAAGCCGCTAAC
>JBBDIN010000028.1:0-7470 GCA_040880385.1 Thermodesulfobacteriota bacterium
TTATTTTGCCAGATTCCTCTACTTTTAACTGGTCCAGTTACCAGGGGGAAGGTCATGGTATTAATTCTATATTGTGGAGGGGAGAGATGCACAATCACATAGAAACAGTATTGAGTTGTACCTTGTTGTTTCTGCTTCTTCTCCCAACTTGTTTTAATGATGCTTGCTTTCTGAGCTGTGACGCTGAATTGAATCCGCCGATTCTCTGAGTGCGGCTTCATTGTTTTTGGCAGAGTTCTTTTAGAAGAAAAAGAACTTGTAACTGAGTTTAACAATACGTAGCGAGTATTAAAGTTTAAAAAAGAGAAAATCTTGGGAATACAAAGTGGAGGGTATCTTGAGATATCTACTTATACCGCTTTTTATTCTTTTATTAGGTTTTAATTCTGTGAAGTCGGCAGACGCCATAGAATGCCTACCTAGTTGTAATGTGCTTGATTCCAAGTTCCTGGAAATTGCAGGTACTGATCTTAGTACTATTGCAGGGGCCGAGATAGTTGTTAATCTCGTGTCTCGCAGCGGAGACAACCTTCAATTTGGGATTTTTGACGGTGAGGCGGCTGGAGTCTGGGATGTATTTGGAGGGCCGGCTATCGAAATACATTTAAAGTTAGAACTCCACGCTGATCCACAGGGTGATGGATCCGGATTAAATAATACTCCGATTGCCCTATGGACCACTGATGGAAGCAGTGGTCTCAACGCAGGATCAGCTATGTCTGATAATGAATGGTCAGATTTTACTTTCGCAAATGTACAACAAGCCCAGGGGGCTGATGGGAGCTTTATTTACACCATACGCATAACTCCGATAGATCCAATGCTTGGAGGCATGACTGCTAATGTTTTTAAAATCAGGACTCAGGATATAATGTATGTTCCAGCTATGTTTCCTGTAACTTATATTTCAAATCTTACAGGAGTGACAAACGAACAATTTGAAATTGCGATACAGGCTGTGTATCCGAATGTTACACTTGATTTTAATACTGGCTCATTCTGCGGTTTTCCCCCGGGAGAGATATGTGACCTTAATGATCCCAGCTGTTGCTTTTTTGAAACCAATTATGATGGCGTCTTTAGGTTCTTTATGAATGTGCCAGAGGGGGAAGAGGCGCTGGATGTATGGGACGGCGATTATGACTACGGTGACCTTGCTGGAACTGTTTCTGATACCGATGATCCTAATACGCCCGGCGATCCTTTCTTGCCTGAATGGTCGCTTGGAACGGACGTTGTATTTCAAACTGCTAGACCTGCACTTCCTCACGACAATAATGGCAGTTCCAGTGAGTTTTTCATTGTTCGAGACCCCAATATTACATATTTTGTAATTGACCCCTTAGGCAATTCATACCAGAATTTTAACCCCTCTGGTGATAGAGAGTGGGAGCTGTTTAAACTCAGTACTCTTACAGACGACCCTGCAGTAGCAGAATATATGGTTGATAGCATACCGCCTGGACTCTGGGAGGTAAGAATGGAAGGGGTTGACATATCAAATTTAAATTCAATAGTTCTTCCGTTTGACCTGCGCGGTGTTGAAGATGATGGAACCCCTACTGATGACCCTACGGATGTACCCACTTTAAACGAATGGGGATTGGCTGCACTTTCGGCTTTTGTCCTTCTAATATCTGTTTATTATATTAGGCGCCAGAGAAGGGTAGGAGCCGATATTAAGCGGTTATAATAAATTTGTATTTTTATTATTCTTGAGGAGGAGAGAGATGTATAAAACACTATCTAGAGTTCCAAATTTTGTTCTTTTGTTTGCAGTTTTGTTTTTTATTGTCCCGATAAAATCCGCATACTCACAGTACGCCTGCATTCCTACTTGCGATGTGACTGATGGGGAGATGCTGGCATTAGCAGCAATGGGACTGCAAACAAGCAATAACAGGGATGCAGAGTTTCAAATTACATCACCCGGAGAGAACGACACATTTGAAATAGGTGTTTTTGACGGGGACGGCACATTTACCAGCTGGGATGTAAACAACGCGCCTTTTGTGATATTAGAATTTAGACTTTTTCTCGATCCAGAAGGTGATGGTACTGGAAATAGTTTGTTATACGCCGAGTGGTCAAGTGACGGCACCTTCGGTGACAACATAGGTAGTCCTATGCCGGATAATGAATGGTTTATACGTGAACTGCCGAATGCTGAACAAGCACGAACAGGAGATGGGAGTTTTTCGTATAAACTTCAAATACGTAATCTAAATCCTGATGTTACCGGGCTTAATGGGTATAAAATAAGATCAGACGGTACAATTTCAATACCTGCAGGTTCTGCTTTTAACTATGTTTCAAGTCCAAGGGGTTTTGAAAATTTTCAGATACTCTATCCTAACCTTGATGCTGACGATCCGGCTTGTTTCAATCCGCTTCCAACACCCACATTCTGTAATCCTCTGACAGACCCGAGCTGTTGTTTAAACCCTACCAATTATGATGGGAAATGGGAGTTTTGTTTTGTAGTTCCTCAGTCTATAGACACCTTGGATATTTGGGATGGAGATTTCGACTTCGGATCCGCTTCTCGTGATGCGGATGGTAATTGTATGAGACCTGACGGGGTAGATTTGGATACAGACGACCCAAATACTCCAATTCCTTTACCCGAGTGGGCGCTTAACACAGATGCTATAACACAGTCAGCAAGTATTCCTACAAACCCTCCTGACGATAATGGATGCAGCAACCTTACAAACCGTCCCCCTAGTGTGATTTATGATTTAGTTGGTCCAAATGGAGAGATCTATACAAATGTAAATCCTTCAGGGAATATAGAATGGGAACTTTTTAATATAAGCACGCTCCCGTTTAATCCTGCTTTCTATGATATTCATGTAGACAATATAGAGCCTGGTCTCTGGTGTGTGAAAACTTTGGGTAATGATATGCAGAACCTAAATTCCCTTAGGATCCCTTATGCGGTAATAGGTGTAGATGATGAAGGAAATCCGGTGTTCCCAGGTAATCCACCAACTAATGTGCCTACGTTAAATGAGTGGGGATTAGTTACGCTTTCAGCTTTTGTGCTTCTGATATCCGTTTATTATATTAGACGTCAGAGAAAAACAGCGACTGAAATTAAAGAGTAGTTTGAAAATTTATTTATCTTAAGTACACAACAGTTTTTATATGCAAAATCCCGGGTAGTCCAATAGCGATTACTCGGGATTTTTTTATTTTCCAGGACGAATGGGCTAATATATTCTAATGTGAATTAATATCACCTAGGAGAAATGGATGGGATTAAATAGAGATTTCATCGGCCGTGAGTATTCATCTGCTGTTTCTATTAGCATTGATGACATAGCTGTATACGCTTCAGCCATTGGTATTAAAAGCATAATAAGCAATGATACTAATGCCCCTCCTTGCTTTTGTGTTACTTATGAGCTTCCGCTAATATATAAGATCTTAGAAGATTCAAACATTCATGGTGGTGATGAGCAACGTCAGAAAAATATGCTAATGCTGGTTCATGGTGATCAGTATTTTAAATTTCATAACTCGATCAAACCCGGCGACAAGATCACTTACAGTGCAAAAATAGAAGATATTGAGGATAAGGGTAGTGGAGAGGTTATTAAAATTCATTTGCTCTCAATTAATCAAGATGGTGACAAAGTCGTTGAATCTGACTGGGGACTTTTTATAAGAGGGATAGGTAGCGGCAGAAGACCGGAAAGGAGGGGCCTTAAACCAGAATCCGCTTTAGACCATCAGGAAATCTTATTTAGAAAGACTATAAATATCCCACTCGATATCACTCATAGATATTCTAAAGCTTCAAACGATATGAACCCTATACACTTGGATAGTGAAGTTGCTAAAAGGGCAGGGTTACCTGGAATTGTGGTTCATGGACTTTGCACTATGGCAATGACATCAGAGGGGATTATAAAAAGCTATCTGGACAATAACTCAAGTGATTTAGTTTCTCTTGGAGTTCGTTTTTCAGCTCCTGTGTTTCCTGGAGATGAGCTTGAGATTGAAGGCTCTAAAACTTCACAAGAAAGCAAACTTGCTTTTCATGTAGTTAGAAAATCTGACGGCATAAAAGTCATCAGAGACGGAACTTTAGAAGTAAAAATATAGAACCGGCTATGCAGGATTAAGTTGAAGCTCGATTTTTGATTCGCCGGGGCTTGGGTCTACTAAGTCATCTAAAAGATTCTCCAAGAGTTTAATCACATCTGGAAGATTGGCTCTATCCTGTGCTGAAATGACCGGAGCATTGTAAGCTCTGCCAAGTCTCGTGGCGACTGGAAGTATTGCCTTGTCTGATTTATTAAAAACCATTTGCTGAGGTACGTGATCATAACCTGTGGACGCAAGTATTTTCTCAACCGATTCTATACGGTCCTCCACCATAGGGTCGCTCGCATCAGCAATATGAAGAAGCAGTGATGACCCCCCAAGTTCTTCAAGTGTTGCTCTGAAAGCATTTACAAGCTCTTTGGGAAGCTCGCTAATAAATCCTACAGTGTCCGTTACTAATATTTGTCTGCCACTGGGGAGCCTCATCTTTCTAGTTGTCGGGTTTAATGTTGAGAAGAGTTTGTTCTTCACGATAACACCGCTCTTTGTAAGGGCATTAAAGAGTGTTGATTTGCCTACATTTGTATAGCCTATAAAAGTTACGGTTGGAATTCCTGTATCGTACCTTTTCTTTCTCGTATGCTCTCTGCGCTTACTAAGATTGTCAATTTGCTTCTCTAGTAGATCGATCTGTTTCCTGAATGTTCTTCTCTGCTCCTCAAGCTTCATCTCACCAGGACCCCTGGTTCCGATGCCGCCTCCTAGCTGTGAGAGGTCAACTCCTTGTCCTACTAAACGAGGTAGGTTGTATTTGAGCTGAGCAAGCTTTACTTGCAGCTTTCCTTCGCTTGTAATTGCATGCTTTGCAAATATCTCAAGTATTAACTGTGTTCTGTCCTGCACTTCTAAATTGGACTCGTCAGATATGGCTTTAACCTGAGCTGGGCTAAGCTCTACATCAAATATAATCTTCTCTGCCCCAAGGTGTTTAGCGGTTAAGATCACCTCATTAATTTTTCCCTTTCCGATCAAGTATCTGGGGTCTATTTTCTTTCTGATCTGAATAGTCGTATCAAGTACCGCTTTGTTTGCAGATATGGCAAGCGATTTAAGCTCATTTATGGACTCTTCAGCTTCTGATCTGTAAGTTGTGGAAAATCCTACTAGCAGTACGCCTTCTTTATCACGTTCCTTTCTATGCTCATAGTATCCTCTTTGAAGCTCATTTTCTATATTGTCTATAAGCTCGTCACAGTTTTGATCGACTTGTCCTAAGTCATGGTAGTTTATGATCTCCCATTTTTTCTCTTGTGGGTTAGGGGGGAGAATATATGCAAGCTTAAATTTCCCCGGCATACCTTCTTGTTTTATTTCCACAAGGCCGATCATGTCCAATCTTTCGTTAAGAAGTGTTACTAAGTCGGGCTGAGTGAATTCAGAGTTTTTAAGATGGGTATGGATTAATCTGTATCCCCTGAGTCTAAATGTAGATTCTCTTGAGCGGCCTAGCTCTTCCTCAAACGGGAACTCATGGCAGTCACCAATGAATATGAAAATCACTCTTCCCTTCCTATCTATCAGTAGGGAAATTCCTTTTTTAAGTTCATATGAGAGGTTTGTCAGAGTTCTAGCTAATTCTAAGGTTATGATTTCTTTAGGGGGAACTTTTCTTCTATAAAGCCTTTCAAGATTACTGATCTCACTTCTGGTTAGACCTGATGTCTTTCCGTAGATTTTTGGTATGCGTACGCCTCCTTAGACGATTTATAGTATGTAGTTAAGATATCAACTATATAACCCGAGTCAAGGGGAGTTATATAATCTTTATAGTGCTTTACTCATCTGATTATATTCTAATCAATTGAATTCTATGCTAATACTCTTTAAGGATAAAATCCTTAAAGAGTATTATGTTTGATGTGCTTTTTACGAGTTAGATTCTACTGAACTGATATTTGCCAATTTGCAGCATAGGTCCTATCATATCACAAATATGAATTCTTCTCCCTTCTTTAGTCCAAATAATCTTAATAGTCCCGCCACTTACCTCATAGGCTTGTGGCATGTCGCCATAGTTGCATTTTCCCAAACAGGTAATGGTTCCATTTTCTTTGAATTCCCATGAAGCCTTGTTGTCGCCTGTTTCCCGCCAATTTCCTATAATATTTTCCTTTGTACAAGTTTCTGCATAAGCAACACTAAATGCTGATAAACCAATTAACATTGTGATAAGTAATAAAAAGATTCTCATGTTCTCCTCCAACAGATTTTTTGGTAGTTTAATTCAATCTATATAATAGTGTCAATAGAATAAATTCTTATAAAATACTACAGCACAGAATAGTTAACTGTGTTTTATAGATGCCTTTACGTCCTGTTATAAAAGATTATAATAAGCTCTCAATTATGGAGACAAAATATTTAATTTTGGGAGCTGGTGCTGCATCTAGCTGGGCTGTGCGCGGGATCCGTCAGGAAGATAAAGAGGGCGATATTGCTATTGTCGGTAAAGAGCCGTATAGAACTTATTCTCTCCCACTACTATCAAAAGGCTTCATCCAGGGACGCTATCCGGAAGATAAAATATTTACGGTAAAAGAGGATTTCTACGATACTAATAACGTTACATTTATCCATAGTAACGGAGCTTCTTTGCTTAATACTAGTAAAAAAACAGTTGAGCTTCAAAACGGTGAAGAAATAATATATGAAAAGCTTCTAATCTGCACCGGTGGCTCTCCCCTTAAATTTAAAATACCTGGCAGCGATCTAAGAAGAATTTACTATCTGAGAACACTAGACGACGCCAAAAAGATAAAGGCCGCAGCACAGAGTGCCCAAGAAGCAGTTGTGGTTGGAGGCAGTTTTATAGGTATTGAGCTTTCGGCTGCTCTAAGAGAGTTAGGCCTATCTGTGAAGTTATTAATGATGGAGAAATACCCGTGGCAGAATCTCGTTCCTGAGGAAATTGGCAATTATTTTACCAAGTTGATGAAGGAACACGGAATATCAATTTATGCAGAAGAGAAAGTGATTGAATTCGCCGGAGGAAACGGGCTTGCAAATTCGATTAAAACTGAAAGTGGGGAAGTCTTTGAAGGTGATTTATTCGGCGTAGGGGTAGGGATAAGGCTAAATATAGAGTTTGTAAAAGACTCAGGGATAGAGATTGGGAAGGGTGTACTAGTGAACGAATATCTGGAAACCAATGTTGCCGATATATATGCAGCCGGGGACATTGCTGAGTTTAATGATCTCATTCTAGGCACTTCACATCTTACAGGGCACATCGAAAACGCTCAATTCCAGGGACGCACGGCGGGCAGGAATATGGCGGGGGGTCACGAAGAGTTCTCACAAGTAAGTGCTTACGATACTGAGATATTCGGAACGATGCTAATGTTCATAGGAGCC
>JBBDIN010000029.1:0-7446 GCA_040880385.1 Thermodesulfobacteriota bacterium
AATGGGACTAGCGCGATCAAGTGAGCGTTCGGACGCACTCATGTAAATTCACTGTAGCTAATCAATTTCTGGTACACAATTTCCTATAATTAAAGGGGGAATTTATCTTTTGTCATTTCGAGCAGAAGATGAAAAATCTAATCTTTTATGTTTAGAATAAAGGCTTAGATCTCTCACATGCACACAATGTGTGCCGTTCGAGATGACGGTGTATGTATCACAATCAAAGAAAGTTTTAATAAGTTGGTAAGGAAAATCTTCTTTTCTTATAGGATTCTGTATAATAAGTGTTCCGAGAATTTCTATGACAAAAATCGACATTATAAAACACAACGCTATGGCATGGGACGAGGAGTCACTTGAAGAAAGCCCGTGGTGCACTCCGGTGTCTGAAGAGATAATTGAAGATGCCAAAAACGGTGATATTAAATTAAGACTGACTCCCAATAAATTTGTTCCTAAAGATTGGCTAGAAGGAATTGAGGGAAAGGAAGTTCTCTGTGTAGGATCCGGCGGAGGACAGCAAGCGCCGATAGTTGCAGCGGCCGGGGCAAACGTGATTAGTGTAGACATCTCAGAGGAACAGCTCAACAAAGATTTATTTGTTGCCAACCGTGATGGGCTTAAGCTCTTAGCAATTAAAGCGGACATGTCCGATCTGTCTGATTTTGAGGACAGCACATTTGACCTAGTTATTAATTCAGCTTCAACAGTTTTTGTGCCTGATGTGGAGAAAGTCTGGAGTGAATTTTATAGAGTGCTAAAACCAGGCGGCGAATTATTTGCCGGAATGATGAATCCGTCATTTTTCCTATTTGATCATGCCGAAGCTGAGGAATCAGGAGTACTAGAAGTTAAGCATAAGCTCCCCTACTCCGACATGGAAAGCCTCGATAAAAAAGAACTCAAGCGAATTATTAATGATGAAGTTCCCATAGTATGGAGCCACTGTCTTGAAACTCTCATCGGCGGCCAGACCAAAGCGGGATTCTCGATAATAGACCTGTATGAGGACTGGTGGGCGGGAGATGATACTCTACTTAACAAGTTCTCACCTACTACTTTTGTTACAAGAGCTAGAAAACCTTTTTAAATACTAATTCGTCTTTCCAAGTTTGGTATCTAAAAACAAACCGCCTGCATCAAACTTAGCACCGGGTTTACCTTCTACTAATTCAGCATCAAAAATTATTGCGCCCCCATTAACCTCAGGCTTGGAAAGAATAAAGACTGTGTTATTCTCGACCTCATCTTTAATTATCGACAAAGTTGAATTAGGAGGAATAGTGTTAAAATTCTGCTCCCCTTCTCCCCAGATAGTTACAAACTTTTTAATACCCATATGGCCTGATTCGACTTGAGGCTTGTCAGAAAAATAGATCACATTACTTTGCCCATTGCCGTTTAGTGTCAATTTCCCGTCCGCATATGTGCCGTTATCAAAGTTTATAACGAATAGATAATTTGGCCCCGTACTCTCAACAGCATATCCCATTACTGAAAAAACTAGAATTAATACCAGACTAAATATAGTTTTCTTCATAACTTCCCTCCTTTGATTAGCACTGGAAAGCATACCTAAATTTATAATTATATTTGTTCATCTTCACTTCTTGCTACTGCAAGTAACGATGCCTCTGTGTGCTGTGTAATTCTCGTTACGTGACGGCTAACTCGCCTGAGCCAGCGTATCGCCTCCAGGTTGCTTGTGCCCCGGTTGACACTAAGCTCTCCGCTTGCGACCCTCGACATTACTTCCGCCCGGTATGGTCTAACTTTTTTGTGTATAGTCTTGGCTGCCTCATCGGCTATCTCAGATGAGTGATGCCAACTATTGTCTCCAATATCCTGAATTATTTCTTTTATAGTACGAGTAAGCAAGCTGCATTCCTCTGAAAGCTCTGCCGTATCCCTCGCGGTCACAGCGCGGTCCTCGTCCTCCTCACACCTCTCATGAAGCCTCTGTAAGTGATCCAGCGTATGAACAATGTTTACGAATCTCTCCCACTTAACGCCCTCTTCAGGTTTAATCTGTATACGATCTACGAACGCATGCGTTTTGTTCAATGCGGATTGAAGCTCATCAAGATCAACCCTTTTACCGGTCTCCGTATCGCCGAGTATTGCGTTTATGTGACGAAAAAGAGCTATTGATTCATTCTTAATAACCGACTGTACCGCGTTCAGCGCAAGATCAGTATCTTCAAGGAGAGCATCGTCTAGTTTCTCTATATATGGAGATGGTTTTCCCGGGATCAGCCATTCCATAAAGCGGGCAAATTGTTTAGTAAAAGGAAGAATAATGATAACCCCAAGAGTGTTAAAGAAAGTATGAAACCCGACAAGCGCAATTTCGGCGTTTTCGACAAGCGCTCCGGGAGAAAGATATTCCCAAATCCGGGTATATGGGGTTAGGACAACAAGCGCCCCTGTTGCCGTAAGCAGATTATATACAACGTGGGAGAACCCGGTCCTTTTGGCGCCGACAGAGCCTCCGACTGTTGACAGGGCAGCCGTCATGGTTGTGCCTACGTCCATTCCTATTACAAGAGCTGCCGCCTGGTTGAAATTAATTAATCCTGCATATAAAGCGGTTAAAGCGGCTACTACTCCTGCGCTTGAGGACTGTGTAATAGCTGTGAAAACCACTCCTATCAAAACTAGCAAGAGTCTGCTTGTAAGGCTGTCTGCAGGTAGATCTTCAAAAGAAATAAAACTTTGCATCTCCGACATCGAGGACTGCATGTAGGTAATCCCCACAAAGATGAGACCAAACCCGGCGATGCTGTATCCGATTGTCGAGAGACGGCCTTTAGTAAATAGCTTGAGTATTGCGCCTAGAAAGACTAATGGTAAAAACACATTCTCGAGACTGAATTTGAAACCCAGAAGCGCAATTATCCAACCTTTAAATGTTGTGCCGATATTGGCACCGAATACTATTCCAAGGGCATCAGGAAAAGTTATAAGCTCAGCGCCTACGAAACCCACCGCGGCGACCGTTGTAAGACTTGAGGATTGAAGAATCGCTGTGCTGACAGCTCCGGTTAGAGCTCCTGTAATTGGGCTTTTTGTAAAGCGCATTAATACTGAGCGCATTGTACCGCCGGCAAGCGTGCGTAGCCCCTCAGTCATTACTATCATGCCCAAGAGGAAAAGCCCTATACCGCCCAGTACCTGAACTATGATCAAGACTTCTGACATACTAGATGTTCCTATGCCGATCTATTTAAGACAAATCTATCTAGATTATATCAGAATCTCGAATAATCCCTTAATTAAAGACCAAGTAGTTATTACTGGCTGCTAAAGACTACTTTAATTTCTGGTGTAGCGGTTGTATTGCTACGCCCTGAGAAGCCCCCAAGATCCTGAACTGATACGTTGACTAGGACTTCATTGCTACCATTTGGTGTTACAGTAACCATATGTTCCAGTGGAGTTACAGCATAATCGGGATCTCCGTTAATAGTTACTATGCTAGCATTTCCATCAACACTAGTTTCAATTGATCTAACTCCCACATAAGGTGCAGGCGTTAATGTTCCATTCTCAGCTCTGATTACAATGTTTTTAACGCCGCCTACATCCGCAGCATGAGCACGAATGTTTGCAGAAGCTTCTTTTGTAACAAAACCAGCTTCCTCTCTGGGTCCATTTGATTCATAAAGCATATAAGAATATGCGTTATTACTGTCGTATCTAGAATCACTTACCATAACAGACACCTGCGGGCTTTGTTTATCAAGAACAGGAGCCTTCTGATAGCAAGCACTGACAAGAAACAAAAAGGATACTACTATAATTAATTGAATATATTTAGACATAAGACCATCCTCCAAGATAAAATTTTTATCGTTTTACTTTCTACAAATTACTTTAATATAAAAACAATAGAAAATCTAGGAAGTCTATCTTTAATAGATTCTATATAGTGGCATCTGCGAAATGAGAACTATCGAGTTATTTACATCAGAATATGGATTTGCAGCCTTTAGAAGAAGCGGTAAGTATAGGAATTATGCCACCAAAAGCTTAAACCTTCTCTCTACAGGTTCGATTAAGGTAATTAGAAAATCCTAAACTACCCTATAAAAATCCCATTTCGTGGAGCCCGAAATTATATATTTTTCAAACTGTTTTGCCCATGTTTTATGCTTTTTGATTGTAGCCAACCTTGCCCAGGAAGCGTCCAGCTCTTTCATGTCCTTAAGCTGAATCTCACATTCAACAAGTGCCTCAGAAGCCCCAACTGAGCCAGTTACTATACGGACCTTATCCTTGGGCCACCCGATCTGTGATCCTATCTCGTCATACCATTTTGTTATTGACTTGATCGCCTCACTCTTTTGTCCGAACTTTGCCTGAAACTGCCATCTTGCTATCATCATAATATTATCCCTCCAGCTAAAGTTGGTTTCATTCTAACCTTGTTTAGATTAACTCTCTGCCATCGCTTTCAATTTAGCCAGGTGCCCGTTCCAGCCTTCTATCTGGGAATTGATGCTCTCTTCACTCTGCGGGCTGGATTCGGTGTATATATCTATTAACTGAACCTTAGTTTTATCACCCTCTGGTGTGAGTATCCATCTTTTTTGGCAGATATAAGAGGCGTTATCAGGCTCAAGAGCGAGTCTTAATTCTTTATTCGGCTCTGCATAAGTCAGAAAATAAGTCGTATTATCTGACCAGACTTTCATGCGCGCCGTATCACCTACTTTTGAGACGGTTTTATTCCCTGACTGCCACTGGAAACCCATAAATCCCGCGAACTGCTCAAGGTTGGTCAGCACTGCCCATACTTTTTCTGCGGGGGCGTTTATAATGACCTCTCCTTCAAAAACCTGAGCGCTCATCTGTTTATTGGTTACCTCAGAAAATGAGTCCTGAACCGAGGCTAGGACAAACAAAAGCATTAACGCAGATAACATGTATTTCATGAATAGACCCCTTTTTATCACAAATTTATATCTCATAATAATAGAGCTAAAGTAAAAACAAATCAATCCAGAACTAATTTTATCGTTGAGCGGGCATTGGTCTTAATATTTAAGCATCTCTAAATACGGGATTATCTATCGCATTTAAAATCGGGGCATAACAATACGCGAAATAGGCAAGAAGATGGCATGCTTTCTGACATAATGATTTTAGGATAGAGCTGCTATTCATACATTGGGTATGGAGACCTAAGACCTTTTTTATATCTGTCTTTGGATTCTTGAATTGTTACTAGAGTTTCCTCTATTCCGCGCCAGCCGAAGACCTCGACATCTTTTTCCTCAAGCTTCTTGTATATCGAGAAAAAGTGCTCTATTTCTTTTAATAAATGCGGAGGAACCTCTTTTAATTCCTGGATATGGTTCCAGAGTGGATCAGCCACTGGGACGCATAGTATTTTTTCATCCGGCCCCTTCTCGTCACTCATAATAAACATTCCCAAAGGTTTGGATTTTATTATACACCCTGGGAATGTCGGCTCCCAGAGAAGCACAAGAGCATCCAACGCATCACCGTCAAGAGCAAGGCTATCCTCCACAAATCCGTAGTCACATTGGTAATGCACAGAGGAAAAAAGCATCCTATCCAATTTGATCCTTCTTCTTATCTTGTCGTATTCATATTTGTTTCTTGAGCCTTTCGGCACCTCTACCATTACGCTCACTGTACTTGTATCGTTGTCACCTTTAACCATTTTTTGTTACTCCCTTATGAATTTATAAATCTAAAAACAAACCCTTAGCTTCTTTTGAAGTTAGCTTGGATACGGAGGTTACCTTATCACTGAATGTAGATAAAGTCCCCCATGATTCTCTTTCTGAAAGGTCTATTAAAACTGAGTAGACTTTAAATCGTAGTTTTTCTTTACTCTCTTTAAATGTTTTTAAGAACATATCCCCTACGTTGGACTCTCCGTCAGTAATAAACACAATATCTCCACCTTTAAATTTGGAACTCTCTAAAAGTGAGACTGCTTTATTAAGAGGCTCTTCAAAGTTAGTGCCGCCTCCGGGGAAATAATCGACCAGCTCCATGATCTCTGACTCCTTCATTCCCCAGCCTGATAGTCCCTCTTTGCCAACGGATTCAAATATTTTAAGCGGCGCGCCTCCAGAAGAAAACACAACGACGTTAAATTTACGTCTCTCTCTTTTAGCGATATCAAGGAGGGTTAAACAAACCCCTTTGGACCAAAGCTCCTTATTACCATCCATAGAAGAGCTACCGTCTAAACAAATAACCATCGGCCCCCTGCCCCTGTCTTCTTTAAGGGAATACTGAAAAAGCGTGCCTTCGATAAAACGCTTTTTAAAATCGTGCTTAAGCAATTTATGTCTGAGTGATACAAGCTCTGTGGGAATTATCTTGCCTATATCATTCCCTACTGTGATATCTACTATTTCAGCCCCTCTTTTGGACCAGATTTTGCGTCTAGTAGATAACATTTCCTCCTTTAAGCTGCCTACAAGTAGTGAGAGCTTTTTTAGTTTATCGTTCTTAGAAAGTTTGGCTGCAAGGTCAAGCTTTTCCCCAGCTCCTTTAGTGCCTTCGGGGTTGCCCATTGAGGAATCCCATGAATCGATTTGATCCTCAGACTCTTCAATGTTTTGATTGGTCTGCTCTAAAGAAGTTTTGACCATCTTGTCCAGATCAAAGTCCATATTTTCATGGTTCTCTTCTTGCTTTTCGATGAGTTGATTGAGGTTGTCTTCTTCGTCTGCTAATTCGGACTCTTGTTGCTCCTTTGCTTCTTTAAAAGCATCTCCCATAGCATCATTCTCTTCTTCAACCTCATCCCATGTTTCCATTTCTTCTTTTAGTTCGTGAACCCTGTCTTCAGCTTGCTTAACTTCCCAGTCTTTTAAGAGCTTCTTTTCACCAGGTCCATCGTCGGATCTGAGCCAGCTTAGTAGCTGAGTGCCCATATCTATAGTGGCAAGGGCGGACTTAAACCCCTCAAGCGTAGTGTCTTCTCTAAGCTCCTTGTAATGTTGGTCATGGAAAATCTTATCAAGTAGTTTTCTGGCTAGAGCCGAGCCTTTTTTGGTCTTATCTTCAGGTAAGAACAAAACATTATGCTTATAGAAGGCACAAAACATATCCAGTATCAGAGCATCAAAATTGGGTAGCAGATTTGACCCGCTTTCTATTAAGGAGCTTAGCGCTTGGGACTCTAAGCAAAGTTTTTTAAAAAGTTCTCGGTCAAAAGAATCGGATTCTATATTTTGTGCAGATTTTATATCTGACATATACTACTAAAAGCTAACACGCTTATGAAATAGTTCAATCAGTTTATATCAATTTCAAGCGACTGTGTTAGAATTAAAAACCTTTTATTTAAATATGCATCATAAATATACTAATGAAACTTAATAAGACAGAGATTAAAGCGGTCGCAACGGTAGGGTTCATAATGGCGTTCAGGATGCTGGGGATTTTTTTGAT
>JBBDIN010000030.1:0-7414 GCA_040880385.1 Thermodesulfobacteriota bacterium
ATAACTGCCTTCGGCGGTATTATCTTTTGCAATTGAGACAAAGTCCAGAAATGACGAGGATAAACTAAGCCCCTCTCTAACCAAAATTCATGAAGAAGACCCAACTTTCCATTACCACATGGATGAAGAGACAAATGAATTTCTCCTTTCTGGAACCGGACAATCACATGTAGAAGTTATCGTAAACAAATTAAAAGAAACCTATGGTGTTAATGTTGATATTCATACACCCAGAGTTCCTTATAAAGAAACTATTCGAGGAAAATCTACAACTGAAGCCAAATACGTTAAACAAACCGGCGGCAAGGGACAGTACGGGGTAGTGTCGCTTACAATTGAACCACTTAAAAGAGGTCAAAACTTTGAATTTGTAAATAAGATTGTAGGTGGTGCAATACCTAAAAACTACATCCCTTCGGTAGAAAAAGGGATTATTGATGCTATGAAAAGCGGTAGTCTTGCAGGTTACCCGGTAATTGATGTTAAAGTTACTTTATTTGACGGGAAATTTCATGCTGTTGATTCTTCAGATATGGCTTTTCAAATTGCAGGATCAATGGGATTGAGACAAGGAATGAAAGATGCTCACCCTATACTTTTAGAACCGGTAATGAAGATGGAGATTACAATTCCCGAAGACTCAATGGGGGATGTAATAGGGGATGTGAATTCAAGAAGAGGTAAGGTATCAGGAGTCGACTCACTGGCAGGTACACACCTAATTAATGCCTTAATTCCGATGTCTGAGGTCCTTACTTACGCTCCCGAGCTGAGATCAATCACAAGTGGTAGAGGTACTTTTACTATGGATTTCTCACATTACGATGAAGTTCCTCACCAACAAGCAGTGAAAATCATTGCAGCATCTTCTGCGGCTAAGGAATCTGAAGAATAGCGGATTTTGTTTGAAATCGCCTGCAATCAATCGACATATGTATCTCTAGACGGGTATAGTATTGCCCATTGTTATTTATCTTTTGCTGCTAAACAATAGCAAATAATTAACTTGAGCTATTCACTGTAACCACTTTTTATCATTACAAATATAGGACAACAATTGCGTACTGCGTCTATCGACATCGGCACAAATACAATTAGACTTTTAATCAGCGAGCAATCCGGTCAAGGTCTATTAAAAAAATTATATATAAACCGAGTAATCACCAGACTTGGAGAGGGGTTTTCTGATAATACACGCCTATTAAATTCAAATGCCGCAAATAGATCTGTAGCTGCACTTTATGATTTCTCTAAAGTTATTAAAAAGTTTAATGTTAACAAGATAAGAGCTGTAGCTACCAGTGTAGTAAGAGAGTCAAGAAATGGTGAGGAATTCGTTAAACAAGTGGCCGATAAAACCGGACTTGCCGTTGAAGTAATCTCTGGAGAAGAAGAAGCCAAACTTACAGTTTTAGGAGTTCTAAATTCCGTATCCGCCAATGCTAATAACTGCATAATATTCGACATTGGTGGAGGCAGTACCGAATATGTTCATATACGGAGCTCAAATATAGTTAATTTAGTGAGCACAAATTTAGGTGTAGTTCATCTTACCGAGGAGTTTCTTAGAAGTGAAATAGAAACAGAACAAGAGCTAGCGAATTTATCTATATATATTAAGGAAACCTTACAAAGGGAATTAGAAAATGTTGAGATTATAGACAAAAAAGATTTAATTCTAATCGGCACTGCAGGTACTCCGACAACCCTTGCAGCAATAGAGCTTAAGCTAAAAGAATATAATCCTGAACTCGTAAACAATTTCGTTCTTAGTGAAGAGATGATCCTCTCAACAATTAAGAAGTTACTGAACATACACAAGAAAGATAGAGCTAAAATTACAGGCCTTGAAAAAGGAAGGGAGGATATATTAGTTGCCGGAGCGCTAATATTAATTGAAACCTTAAGAAAATACTCTCAAAACTCTGTAATTGTTAGCGATGGAGGGGTATTAGAAGGAATAGCATATAGCCAGAATTAAGGGGAGCTGTAATATATCCCACTTTCTTGAAGATATTATTATTCTTTCGTTGACAATCTGAGCTTAATTATTATATTTTGAGTGATACTTTTCAAAGCAGGATTGGTCTATTTCCAAAACATGAAACAATTTATATCAAACTACCTGCAATCAAAGGATATTTTGAGAATACCTATTAGTATAGTAGGGGGTAAATATGAATACTGAAGATAGAGACGACATAAATGAATCAGAAGATGAAAACGTTGAAGAAATAGAAGATATTGTTAAAGATATTGAAGACACTGAAGCCGAGATAGAAAATGAGCTTGAAGAGCTCAATACACAATATCTAAGGCTTGCCGCCGATTTTGAGAACTACAAGAGAAGAATGGTAAAAGAGAGAGCGGATAGTATTGCTTACGGGAACGAAGAGCTTATCAAAGAGATGTTAAATGTTCTGGACAATCTGCAAAGAGCTCTAGAACATACTGAACAGCAAGATGATGCAAAGCCTGTAATAGACGGAGTCAAGCTAGTTCAAAAACAGTTTGTCAGCACTTTAGAAAAGTTTGGGGTTCAACCTATTGACGCTTCCAAAGGAAAAGAGTTTGATCCTATGCTGCACCAGGCCATAGAGCATGCTGAATCAGATGAAATAGCACCTGGACTTGTGCTTTCAGAGATGCTGCCAGGATATACCCTAAAAGAGCGGCTCTTAAGGCCCGCACTAGTTGTAGTATCCAAGGATAGAGAAGCTAATTAACACAGGCTATATCAAACACTTAGGGATTTAATATGATGGATAAAGATTCTAGTAACTAGGTATTAGCAATGACATCAATTGATTACTATGAAGTACTTGAGATAGAGAGAAGCTCTAACCACGAAGAGATAAAAAGGTCTTATAAAAGACTTGCATTTGAATACCATCCGGACAGGAATCCTGACAATACTGAAGCTGAAGACAGGTTCAAAGAGATAAATGAGGCCTACCAGATATTAAGCGATCCTGACAAAAGAGCGCGTTACGACAGCTTTGGACACATTTCTTCTGAAGGAATGTTTTCCGATCAAGACTTTGGGGCCGGCTTTAGTGATGTTTTTGGAAACTTGTTCGAAGAGGTTTTTAATGCCGGCAGAACTAAAGCACAAAAAGGTAGAGACTTAAAATATGGTCTCGAAATAACTTTTGAAGAAGCCATAGAAGGTACTGAAAAAGAACTAAAAATACCTAAACATACCTTTTGCCCTGATTGCGAGGGAAGCGGGGCCGCACCGGGCGGTGAAGCAGTTTGCACAGACTGCGGTGGCCGAGGAGAATTGACATACTCCCAGGGTTTTCTTGCTATAAAAAGAGCTTGTCCCACTTGCTCGGGCACAGGAAAAAGAATTACTAAGCGTTGCTCTAATTGCAGAGGCGAGAAGCTAATCAAAACTGAGCATAATGTAAAAGTAAAAATCCCAGCCGGAATCACCGATGAATCAAGACTAAGAATAAGAGGGGAAGGGGAGATTGGCTTTTACGGCGGCCCTGAAGGGGATCTCTACATTGAAATAAATGTACAGGAACACCCATTATTTAAGCGAAACCGTGAAGACCTTTATTGTGAAATACCTATCAGTTTTGTTAAGGCTGCGCTTGGAGCTGAAATTGAGATACCCACACCAAAAGGAAAAAGCACCATTCAAATTCCAGCGGGAACTCAGTCCGGTCAAACTTTTAGATTAAAAGGCAAGGGTGCTCCAAGGCTTGATGGAAGAGGCGTTGGGGACCTATATATAGAAACCAATGTAGAAATCCCTGTTAAGCTTAACAAGAAACAGAAACAAATATTAGAAGAGTTCTCAGAAGCCTGTAAAGAGGATAATGACCCGCTATCAAAAAGATTTTTTGATAAACTCAATCAACTATTTAGCAAACAATCCGAGAACAGTTAGCAATACAATACTTTTTAATCTAGAAACCGCCGGCGATTGCAGGAATAATCGAGACTATATCTGCGTCATTGAGAGCAGTTTCTTTTCCGTCTAAAAACCTAATATCTTCATTGTTAACATATAGGTTAATAAACCTTCTCACTTCACCAGACTCATCACAAAGTCTTGCCTTAATTCCTGGGTACTGGTTTTCGAGTTCTTCTATTAGTCCCAATATATTTGAGGCGCTTACGGTTACCTCATCCTGATCTGCTGTTAATTTTCTAAGCGGTGTTGGTATGCGTACTGACGGCATGTTCTGACTCTCCTTGATTTTCGTTATTTAATCTATCATAAAGCTCTTCAAACTCCTCAAGGTTTGCGTCTATTAAATGAGGCTCGGAAACATCATTTGCAATAGCTTCTTGAGTTTTAAGACCATTACCGGTTATAGCCACAACTATTGACTCATCTTTGGGAAGAACTCCTTGCTCTATAAGCTTCTTAGTTACTGCTATTGTCACTCCACCTGCTGTTTCTGTAAAGATACCCTCAGTCTCTGCAAGTAGTTTAATTCCATCTATTATTTCCTGATCCGTAACATCCTCACCCCATCCGCCGCTCTCGTTCATCACTTGCATAGCATAAAATCCATCAGCGGGGGTGCCTATCGCAAGTGATTTTGCAATAGTATCAGGTTTTACAGGTTTAAATATTTCCCATTTGTTTTTAAGAGCTGTGGTGATAGGGGAGCAGCCTTTAGCCTGTGCTCCGTATATTTTGGTTCCTGTTTCTTCAACCAACCCTATCATTTCAAATTCTTTAATCGCCTTCCATACCTTTGTAAGAAGTGACCCGCTAGCCATTGGTACCACAAAGTGTTTAGGAGAACGCCATCCAAGCTGCTCCATTACTTCAAAAGCTAACGACTTGGAACCTTCAGCATAATAAGGACGCATATTAATGTTTACAAATGCCCAGCCAAACTTGCCGGCAACCTCGCTACAGAGCCTATTTACATCGTCATAAGCACCATTAATACCTATGAGGTTTGCTCCATAGACAGTAGTTCCAATAATCTTTGCCTGCTCCAGATCATATGGAATAAAGATATAGTTTTTAAGATTTGCTGCTCTTGAAAGTGCTGCAACAGAATTGGCTAAATTACCGGTAGACGCGCAAGCTACGGTATCATATCCAAACTCTTTTGCCTTGGAAAGTGCCACAGAAACGACCCTGTCTTTAAATGATAGAGTAGGGAAGCAAACACCGTCATTTTTTATATAAATCTCACTCACACCCAAGGCTTTCCCCAGGTTGTGAGCTCGTATTAAAGGTGTATGTCCAACCTTAAGTCCTACAGTAGGTTCTTGATCAATCGGCAGCAATTCTTTATAACGCCAGATATTAGGGTCTCTACTCTCTATTAATTCTCTTGATAGAGCACCTTTTATCCCTTCATAGTCGTATGCAGCTTCCAAAGGCCCAAAACAAATTTCACACACATGAAGTGCTTCTTTGGGATATGTTTCGCCGCATTCTTTACATTTCAATCCTTTTACAAAACTCATAAATCTCCTCTTTAAAAGCTTAAATAAACCCTAGAAAATACCCATTTTCTGCTACATTGTCAAAGCTTGCAGCCTTTATTCATAGGGTCTACCAATCGTTTCTTTTTTCAATTTCTTTGTCTATATCCTTTTCATCTTTATCTTCAAAATCAACTTTTTCAAATTGTTTAGCCTCAATCTCATTTGGATTCTTTCTGTATATTCCACCGATAATTATGTAATCATTGTCAACAATTTCCCATTGACCAGGCATTGTTATATTTATGTAACTACCCTTTGTATCAAACAATTTGAAAGTAGCCTCAAGATCATCAGCATTTGCTGAATCCGTTTCTTTGTGCTCAGAGTAATCCTGAACAGTACCTTCGATTACAACAATAGCGCCGTCATAAGCTACTGGAGATAAAAGAATCCTAAAAATCGGCTCCCTTATACCCTGAATTCCGGCGCCCGGTATATATTCAGGCTCCTTATTGCACCCAGCAATTATAAATACCAGCAACAGTGGTGTGAGAATTATTAGTGTTTTAATAAACGCATTAATATTTTTCATATTATGATCTTTCCCTTGATTATTTAGCATAGATATATATTTTACCTGCAAAGACTGAATAATCTTAATATTTTATGGCATACTAACTATCTTAATTTAACAAGCACGCTGAGGAGATAAGAAATGGACATTTACAACGGGCCCGGATACGGAATAGCTAGAATACTTATAGAAGATAGCGATAGTAACTATAATTATATCCTTTGGTGCACGAATACCAAAGAATGTGCGGTTATCGACCCTATTGATCCTATTACAATTCTAAATTTCATACGAGACAACGGGCTAATGGTTAAATATGTTATTAACACACATTGCCATCCGGATCATATAAGCGGAAACGATCCGATTCTTAAAGTTAGTCTAACCATGATTTCAAAAGCATTAATACATCCACTTGGAGAGGAGCTTATTGGAACCAGATATGATTTTGTTAATGAAGGGGATGTTATCAAAGTTGGGAATCTGGAAACTAAAGTGATATACACACCAGGCCATTGTCCTGAGCATATATCTTTGATCTTAGATAATAACGTGTTTGTAGGTGATACGGTCTTTTTAAGCGGCTGTGGCAACACGAAACACCGTGGTGTTGTTGAAGACCTCTACCGAAGCGTTGCAAGAATAAGAGAGCTTCCCGATGACTACAGAATGTTTGTTGGACATGATTATGCAGTGGATAATCTTGAATTCGCATTGGATTTAGAACCTGAGAATGAAAATGCTGAAAAGAAATTAGAAGAAGTAGAAACTGCTATATCAGAGAACATAGAAATTCCTCCTTCAACTATTGGAGAGGAAAAATCATATAACCCCTTTATGCGCTATGACGTAGAAGAAGTGGTTGAAGAAGTAAAAAAGAGAGTTCCTGATTTGGACACTAACGATCCTGGGGCCATCTTTAAAGCTATTCGAGAGCTCAGAAATGAGTGGACTTCTTAATCCCTAAATATCTTCAAATTAACAATAACAAACCGCAGTCTGGTAAAATACAGTTATGAAAAAACCTGAGTCAAAGTCTTATGGTCTTCTAAACAAGCTGCTTAAAGAGAGAATTCTCTTTCTAGACGGCGCTATGGGAACGATGATCCAGCGCTATAAACTAGAGGAAGAAGACTTTTGTGGTGAGCATTTTAAAGATCACCATATAGACCTTAAAGGCAACAACGATCTACTATGTATGACAAGGCCTGAAATAATAACTGAGATACACCGCAGCTATCTAGAAGCCGGGGCAGATATAATTGAAACTAATACGTTCAATGCAAATAGACTTTCTCAATCTGACTATGAACTTCAGCATATAATCCCGGAATTAAACAAAGCAGCCGCACTTGTGGCGCGGGATGCAGTTGATAGTTTTATGTCTGAGAATCCGGATAGGAAATGCTTTGTAGCAGGCGCGCTTGG
>JBBDIN010000031.1:0-2172 GCA_040880385.1 Thermodesulfobacteriota bacterium
GTCACCTGTGAAATGCAATTTGTCCGCATTCACAACAATGACGAAATCACCAATATCCGCATGAGGCGTATATTGTGGTTTGTTCTTGCCCCTTAAAATGTTAGCGATTGTTGTGGCTATCCTACCCACAGTTTTCCCCTCTCCGTCAATTAAATACCATTTCTTCTCAAAATCTTGTGTTCTTGCCATATAGGTCTTCATATTTTTAGCCTCTAATAATAGAAATAAACAATTCAATTTACCAATTCAGTAGCGATTGTCAAGGTTTTTACTAATCTTGAGTATCTTAGAAGTGGTTATAATTATAAATTTTGGTCTACTCATCTAATGATGATATAATGATGCCGTTACGTGATTAATAATACATGCTATGACAACACAACACAAAACTAAATCTTCATCCTGGAAAAATAAGTTCAGAGAAAAGCTTATAGAAATTATTGGCAAAGAGGGAGTTATCTCTTCTGATGATGAGCTTCTGGCTTATGATTGTGACGCCCTTACAGGCTACAGGATAAAGCCTATCTTTGTAGTTTTGCCAACTAATGCTAAACAGGTATCGCAAGTAATTAAAGAGTGCTATCTTGAAAACATTCCTTTTGTACCAAGGGGGGCCGGTACCGGACTTTCCGGAGGCGCTCTTCCAACTGACGAGGGAATAGTAATTTCACTCACCCGCATGAATAAGATACTGGATGTCGATATTCCCAATCAAAGAGTAGTTGTTGAGCCAGGCGTTGTTAATCTTTGGGTTACCAATGCCGTTAGTCCCTATGGGTACTATTATGCTCCCGACCCATCTAGCCAGATAGTTTGCACAATCGGAGGGAATGTCGCAGAGAATTCAGGCGGAGTGCATTGCCTAAAATATGGAGTAACAACTAATCATGTTTTGGGTGTAGAGATGGTACTGCCAGATGGAGAAATAATTGAAATTGGGGGCAAGGCTCTAGATCATCCTGGTTATGATATTACTGGACTAGTCGTAGGCTCTGAAGGGCTGCTTGGAATAGTTACGAAGGTAACTCTCAAAATTATTAAAAAACCTGAAGCAGTTAAAACCCTTTTAGCTTCATATGATAATGTTGAAGATGCCGGGGCGTCGGTTTCCGGAATTACCGCCAGGGGTGTTATCCCTGCGGGAATGGAAATAATGGATAGCTTCTGCATTAAATCAGTCGAAGAGACCATTGGAGCGGGCTATCCCATAGACGCAGGCGCCATATTGCTTGTTGAACTAGACGGCCCTTCAGCTGAAGTCGAAGCACAGCTGCCGATTGTTGAGGAAGTTTTAAAAGATAATAATGCAATTCAAATAAAAATAGCCAAGAACTCAAAAGAAAGAGATTTGCTGTGGAAAGGCCGCAAGAGCGCATTTCCCGCAATGGGTCGCATAAGCTCAGATTACTATGTCCAGGACGGCGTGATACCCAGAAGCAAACTCGCCGAGGTTTTAGGCGAGATAGCAGAGCTCAGCAAAAAATACGGCCTCCGTGTTGCAAACGTGTTTCATGCAGGGGACGGCAATTTGCACCCGCTTGTGCTTTACGATGCCTCAAAAGAAGGTGATCTCGATAAAACTCTTGAGCTTGCCGGAGAAATATTGAAAGTATGCGTAGATAAAGGCGGCAGCATAACCGGTGAGCACGGCGTGGGGCATGACAAAAAGAGATTCCTTTCTCTCATGTTTGATGACAACGATTTAGATGCGATGAATCTGATCAGATGCGCGTTTGATAATAAGGATCTGTGTAACCCCGGGAAACTGTTCCCTACACCCAGAACTTGTGTTGAGCCAGGTATGAAGAAGTTTGAAGAACACCCGGTTCAGAAAGCCGGAATGGGTGAAATGTACTAGTTCCAAAATCTAACCTAAAAAAACTGAGATATGATAAAAAAATCCACTCTAAGAAATTTATGTAAAATTGTAGATGAGAAAAACGTAGTTCTTGAATCTGAAAAATTAGGTGAATTCAGCATTGATGGGGTATTGCCGCAGATAGTACTGTCTCCAAATAATATAGATCAAGTCTCAGAAATTATGAAACTCGCCTCTAAAGACGCCCTTAGTGTAATACCATGGGGATCGGGGACAAAATCGGCTCTGGGAAATAAGCCGGATAGAGCTGACATCGTTCTCTCAACTAAAAACTTAGACCGCATTATAGAGCA
>JBBDIN010000031.1:2182-7390 GCA_040880385.1 Thermodesulfobacteriota bacterium
TTGTGGCCACAACTCAGTGCGGCATAACGCTTAAGAAATTTCAAGGAGCGCTCAATAAAGAGAACCAGTTCCTAGCAGTAGATCCGCCGCATGTTACGCATGTTAACAGAAGAGCAACTATTGGCGGGATTATCGCAACAAATGATAGCGGCCCTGAGCGGCTTAGATATGGAACCATAAGAGAGTTCTTGATTGGGATAAAAGTTGTAAAAGCAGACGGCAGTATTTTTAAGGGTGGCTCAAAGGTGGTTAAAAATGTTGCCGGATACGATCTGCCCAAACTTTATGTAGGCTCTCTTGGAACGCTCGGTATCATTGTAGAGGCTACATTCAGGCTATACCCAGTCCCTGAATATTCTCAAACCTATGTAGCAAGTTTCTCAAGTTTAGAAGATTGCCAAGAAACAATCTCAACTCTTTTGAACTCCCATCTTGTAATAACTTCTCTCGAATTGTTAAATCCCGACCTAGCTGCTTCACTCGCTAAAAGAAATGACCTCGATATAAATGATTCTAGATACAGTCTTGTAATAGGAATTAGAAGTGTCGAAAAGGCAGTTAAGGAACAGATTCCTTCTGTGAAAAAAATCTGTGATCAAAATAACGGAAATGGTTTTCTAATCAGCGGGACACCAGAAGAAAAACTTTGGGAAGATATCAGGAACTTTCCATGGATAATATTAAAATCAGACAGAGTGGTCTCTAAAGTCGGCGTTGTAGTGACGCAGATCCCCCAGGTATTACAAACAATTAAACAAATATCGAATGAGTACGGTGTAAAGATATATGTCTCGATAAGGGCGGGTAACGGGATCTGTATAATAGCTATTAAAGGAGAAGGTCCTTCTGTTAATAATGCTCTTAAACAGTTGCGAGATTTTATATCATCAATTGACGGTCACCTAGTACTTCTTGAAGCACCTTCTGAAATAAAAAACAGTTTTGATGTCTGGGGTGAAATTGGGTCAGGTCTGGGAATAATGAAAAGAATTAAAGCGAATTACGATCCCCATAGCCTTCTTAACCCTGGAAGATATATATAATAATTTCGTTTTTTTCTTGAACTACTAAAAGTACTTAGTTAGGATAATTCCGCTCTTATAAAATTCCCTAATTTGTATAACGCGAGATATGATCAGAAGAGAAAATAACGGCGGGTGGATATTGATCACCCAGCACGACCATGCAATACTTTCCGGTCAAATAATGAATTCTTGGGGTAACGGCAAGTTTGCTAAGCCATATCCCTTAGGTGAAGTGCTTTTTGCCCTCAAAGAGCATGATTCTGGCTGGAAGGAGTGGGACTCTAATCCGAAGATCAACCCTGAGAGCGGATTTCCCGCTAATTTTACAGAGATGAGCCCGCATGATCAGTCTGTAATCTGGAGTAAATGTTATAGGTCTCACTCCAGCATTCATTCATACGCATCTGCCATAATAGCCCTTCATTTTTCAAAGTTTAATAGGAGCAATCTCAAAAAAGATCCTGAGAACGAACAACTGAGGTTATTGCAACTTGATATGAGAGATTTTATTTCAAAAGAGCTCAACTTTACTATTTCAAACTCCAATTCCGATATAATTCCTGACGAGATAAAAGTAAATCTGAAAATGCTTCAGATAGGAGATATCATCTCACTTACTCTTTGCCATGGGTGGAGATCAATAGAAATAACAGAAACGCCACTTGATTATCATGGATCGGAAACAACTCTAAAAATAGAATCAGAAGATGGGCTAAATTATACAATCTCACCATATCCATTTAGCGAACCTTTATTAAAACTTAGTATTTCAGGTAAAAATATTGATAGAAAATCATTTCTAAATAATCAGGAACTAAGAGACATAATTGAAATTTCTAAAGATGAGTTGCTTGCTTTTACTATCACAAAGGGCTAAATATTTAGTATGAACGAAGGACAGTATCATGCATTTGATGAACAAGATAAACCAAGCCCTGATTTAATTAGAGACTGTGTTCACTGCGGTTTCTGTCTATCTGCCTGTCCAACATATCTTGAGACAGGCAATGAGCTAGATTCTCCAAGAGGCAGGATTTATCTAATGAATTCAGCCGTCAATGGTGAAATACCACTCGAGGGCTCATTGGTAAAACATTTGGATATGTGTCTTGGTTGCTTGGCATGCGAGCCTGCGTGCCCATCGGGAGTGCAATATGGAAGTCTCATAGAAGCCGGCCGATCTCAAATTGAACGCCGTTATGAAAGATCCACCTTTGATAAGTATTATCGATCCGCTATTTTTTCGTTATTCCCATATCCAAAGAGAATGAAATTGATGCTCCCCTTTGTTTATGCTTACCAAAAACTGGGTTTGAGAAGTCTTATTCAATCTACTGGAATTATTAATAGAGTTTCACAAAAACTTGGAAATATGGAAGCAATGCTTCCTGAAGTAAAGTCCCCAACTTTCCCGCCTGAGCTGCCAGAGGTCATCCATGCAAAAGGCAAACAACGCTATAGAGTTGCACTGCTTACAGGCTGTGTGCAGAGTGTCTTTTTCTCCAAAACTAATGAAGCTACAGTGAGAGTCTTGGCAGAGAACGGCTGTGAGGTGATTGTGCCTCAGAATCAAAGCTGCTGCGGCGCTCTGTCGGTCCATTCCGGGAGATTGTCAGAGGGGAGAGATTTCGCTAAGCAAACTATAAAAACATTTGAAGGATTAGATATAGATGCCATCGTGATAAACTCAGCAGGATGCGGTTCTACAATGAAAGACTACGGTGAAATATTAAAGGACGACCCCCAGTATTTTGAGCGAGCTGAAGCATTAAGCGAAAAAACAAAAGATATTATGGAATTTCTGTCAGATATCGGACTTAAAGGGAATCTCCAAAATCTGAGCGTAAAAGTGACATACCAAGACGCCTGCCACATAGGGCATGCTCAGAGGATAAAGGAGCAGCCAAGGGAGGTCCTAAAGGAAATACCGGGCTTAGAACTAATTGAAATGCCGGAATCTGATTTGTGCTGCGGCAGTGCCGGGATTTATAATCTTGTTCAGCCTGAAATGTCACAGAACTTGCTTGATCGGAAAATGGGAAATGTGAAGCAAAATAAAGTCGACTATTTAGTCGCTGGAAACCCAGGATGCCTTCTTCAAATTCAAAAGGGAATTAAAAGTAATGGTCTCAATATCAAGACGGCACATCCGGTCGAGTTACTAGATTGGTCTTACAGAGGAACCATAGACTAAGCATTACCAGCTTATCCCTCTACTTTTTATAGTATCAAGCAGGTCTTTAAGAGGTTTATTCTCTGCAACCCAAAAACTTCCGGAGTTCTCAGTATTAAAAACCGGTTTTTCAAATTTGCATACTTTTACTACTTCCTTGCAATCTAGATCCTTCACTTCTCCAGTTCCTAGGATCGTGCAATTCATTTCAAAGTTTTCTATATTAATAGTTATTGCGGACCAATTATCTGTATTCAATTCTGATCCCCAACCGGCACTAGCCCCAGGGTCTTTTGTCACGGGGTGATTTAACCAAAAACTCTTGTCAGATATATTATGAAATAAGTACAAACTCTGTTTCGAAGAACTTTCATTTAGAGCCAAGTTGTTATCTTTAAATTCATAACCCTGCGCTATACAGCCTTCTGGAAAATTTGATTCGGAGCTGCTTCCACTACATCCAATTGTCGATAAAAACATAAACAAAGTGACTATAACAGTATGCTTTATTGGAAAATTCATGTTGTTTCCTCCATCTTTAGTCTTAATTCTTTTATCATACACAATAAATTGCAATTAATACTAGCAAAAATGAAATTCAAATAGAATCTAAAAAAAATCGGTTATCCTTATTATATAAAGTACAAAGGGGACAAATGGCGATGAAATATCTATTGGTTTTTTTCGTTTTAACCATAATACTGGCTACAATTTCTTGTGATTCATTGGATAGTGTAGATACTACACCCGACCCACTTATAACTGCCGAAATAGCGGATTCACAAACTTATAATCTTGTAACTCCTATATACGGAATGCAGGTATCCATAGATAGCGGTGTGGATAAAGGGAATCAGGGTGTCTTGGATATTCTCGACAGAAGGGCCACACAATTTTTAGATTGTCAATTTGTAGAAGGATCTCAACTGGGTTTTGAAGAAGTAATGTTAGATAACGGAACTATGGTTCCTCCCCTATCGGATTTGAGAGTATTTGTAGTTCCTAATAGATACAAATGTGATGTGCCGGGCGCTAGTGTGTGTAACGGAACTTACTTTGGTGGAGTTGATATTGTAGTTGTCGCAGAAGGCGGTTTCCCCGGATGCGACGTGTTTCTTCCATGGAAACATGAGCTAGGTCACAGGTATGGAATGGATGCTAATCATACTAATCAATCCGATTTTCAGTCCTGCATTGGAGATGCTAACTGCGATATAGATGATGTAATAGGAATAGATTAGTTCCTAAGTTTAATTTTTCAGAGCCTTTTTTCCCCGAAGCACTAGCCATATAGATGTGTTAATCGAGAAACATAAGATTATCAGAAGACCCACTGTGTACTTAAAAAACACTCGCGGCATTATATAGAAAGACAGATCATATTTGTTGTTTTGCCAAAGGTTGTTATCAAAAAGTAGTGGATGAAAGACATCTCTCCAAAAAGTGCCGAAAAACGGAAGCACTATTAATAAACAAATAATAATCACAGCATTTATTAGTGCATAACGGGATACACGTTTTCTATTATAAGTTGCCACGAGTATGACCAAGCTAAATACTGCAAAGAAAAACATCTTATCAAAAATGCCGCGCACTTCTTTTAGATGCAGTTTTTCTTTCTGAGTGAGAAAGCTGTTTAGCTCCCCCTGGTGTCTAAAAAAAGCCGCAAGCTCGTTAATTCCAGCTATGGCTCTTTCATTTCCGATCACATCACATCTAGTATGCAGCCCACAGTTAAGTTCCATCCACTGAGGCAAATAGAAAGTCAGAGTCATAGGTATGTAGAAGGTTAAATAGAGAAGTGAGATGAATAGGAATATTGATTTAGTTCGGTTTAAGACTTTCATTTAATCATTTGAATCGGCATCTTTTTTTAGAGAGCTCTTTATAACAAGATAGCCTGCGATTGCAGCAATAAATGAGCCGGCGAGAATCCCAATTCGTGCCGATATCGCATCATCAGCAATACTGCTGTCAAATGCTAGAGTGCTTATAAATAAGCTCATTGTA
>JBBDIN010000032.1:0-7364 GCA_040880385.1 Thermodesulfobacteriota bacterium
TATCTTCCTTTTCGAAATTGATAAATTCATATCCCATTTTATTCACCTGCCTATTTTTTTTCTTGAAGAAATTGATTGTATTATAAGGTTTTTAATAAAAGTTTGCATAAGGGATTGCATGTCTGATTTTAAGATTGGGTTTTGGCTTTAGCTTTTTTGACTCTACTTTTGGGTTTATTTGAAGTTTTTTCTGGATGCTTTTGTAAGTCTTCAATTTTTTCTTCCATTTTAGCTATTTTTAATTCAAGAGCATCAATTGTGTTAATGAGCTTGTCCATTTCATCTCTTTCCTGAACGTTTCTCTGTTCTAAAGACTGCTCCATAAAAACCTGAACATAATTCTTAAATTCAGAAGACTTCTCAACTGCTCTATCCATAAGAGGGCTGTTGAACCATACGTCCATCATTTTATGAGTAGACTCTTCCCATGACTCATAAAGTTTTTTGAAATATCCAAGATAGTAAACTTCATCGAGTTGTTTTTTCTTGGCCAAACTGAATCTCCTTAAGTACTACTTTGTATAAAAAGTCCTACTTTGTATAAACTCTGCGCGATGCGAATTAGATTGATACTATAATTAGTATTAACCGAGGAAACCATCTTGTCCAGGGGCGAGATATCCTATAACGAATAGAGTAAAGAGGATTATAGCGAATCCAAGAACTGCTCCCCAAGCGGCTTTTCTTCCTTTCCAACCTGATGACAACCTTCCATGAATCAGCACTGCATAGAGTATCCATGTAACCATAGACCAGGTTTCTTTATGTCCCCAAACCCAATTACTGCCTAAGATCTCTTTTGCTAACAAAAACCCTAGAGCAATTCCAACTGTTACAAGTGGGAACCCTATAATAAGGCAAAGGTGGTTCATTCGATCAAGGGTAGTAAGAGAGGGAAATTTTTCTAAGAAACTGCCTACATGTTTGGATTTGATCTTATTTTCCTGGAATAGGTATAAAACTCCTGATATAAACGCAACGGTGAACAAAGCTTCGCCTAATAGTATGAGGGCAATATGAATCAGTATCCATGGATTACTTAATGTAGGATTCTGCTCGATAATCCCGTGAGGTATGATGACATTAGGGAGTGTCAAAATAAATGCAAGCGGAGCTGCAAATGCGCCGAGCAGTGAAGCCCTGAATTTATATTGAGATGTTATATAAACAAGTGAGATAAACCATGCAAAAAGGTAAAGTGTCGTAACAAAACTCTGTGCTAAGGGTTCACCTTTTGCATAAGCATAGACCAGGCTTAATGTTTGAATTGTGGTTCCAGCTGCAATAAAGTAGAAACCAAACTTAGACAGATTTTTCCCTTTCGCCCAAAAATGGCTTCCATAAAAAATTGATGATAGGAAATAACAGAGAGCTACAATCCAGTACCAGTCCATATCTATATTTTATTTGTTATGGGGAGTAAATACAATAAAAGCTCTTAAATTATTAGATTTAGGTTTTGTTTTAGTTCTTAGAGCTAGTTTCCTTTTAGGGCTTCAGTTTGAAAATAAGTTGTAAGTGAGTCCATTAATTCGTCTAGCTCACCGCTCAATATTGCATCAATTTTATAGAGTGTAAGATTGATTCGATGGTCTGTAATTCTGCCATCACGGAAATTATAGGTTCTTATTTTTTCACTCCTCTCCCCGGTTCCAACCTGGGTTTTTCTTTCATCCGCAAATTCACTGCGTTTCCTCTCTTCTTCAATCTCAAATAGTTTCGCTTTTAGCATTCTCATCGCATGTGCACGGTTTTTGTGCTGAGATCTTTCATCCTGGCATTGAACTACGATTCCTGATGGAAGATGAGTAATTCTAATTGCCGAGTCGGTTTTATTAACGTGCTGACCGCCTGGTCCGGAAGCCCTATATGTGTCTACTTTTAAATCTTTCTCGTCAACCTCAATTTCTACGTTGTCCGGCTCTGCAAGTATGGCCACAGTTGCTGTAGAGGTATGGATTCTGCCGCTGGTTTCCGTTGAAGGGACTCTTTGTACCCTATGTATGCCGCTTTCATATTTTAATTTGCTGTATACATTCTTTCCTTCTATTGATCCTATTACTTCTTTTAATCCGCCTCCCCCAGTTTCGCTAATACTTATAACTTCGATTTTCCATTTCTTCTCTTCGGCATAACGCGAGTACATTCTAAAAAGGTCTCCAGCAAATAAAGCTGCTTCATCACCGCCGGTGCCGGCTCTTATTTCGAGAAATACGTTTTTGCCGTCATTAGGATCTTTCGGAAGAAGAAGCAAGCGTAGTTTATTTTCAAAGTTATCCCGATCTGGGATGAGTTCATCGAGTTCTTCCTGAGCCAGTTCCCCTAATTCCGCGTCTTTCAATAAGGTTTGATTCTTGCCTATTTCTTCAATCGCATTTCGGTACTTACGGTATGTCTCTACAACTTCTTCAAGATCAGAAAGCTCTTTTGAATATTGATGAATATCTGAAGGAGAGATATCTGGTTGATTAAGATTTTGCTCAATCTCCATATATTTTTTCTCGACTTCCTCGAGTCTCTGTAACATTGAACTTTCTGCCATTTCGCCTTTTATCTTCACACATCTTGCAAAAATTTCAAGATAAGATTAAACTTGTGGTGGTAAAGCAATGGAAACAATGGATATTCTTGAGGATAAAATTAAGGAAGCTTTGTCTAGGAAGACAAAGTTAGAGGCAGAACATAGAAATCTTTCTGATGAAGTTCTGAAGCTTCGTGAGAGTATTGATAAGCTGGAGAAGGAAAGAGATGATATGAAACTTAAGCTCGATAAGGTAATTGAAAAGGTGGAAATCTATTTAAGTAGGTCAGAGGCTTAGTGTGAAACGTCTTAAAATCAGGTTCTTTGATATTGATTACGTAATTAAAACAGATGCACAAGAGGACTATGTCCAGAAAATAGCATCTTTTATAGAGGATAAGGTTAGAGAAATTTCAAAGGTTGAAAGTTCTGTTGTTGTACCTCGCTCGTTCCTTTTGGCTATGCTCAAGATTACCGATGATTACTTCCGAGTAGAAAAAGATTTCGAGGAATTCAAAGATCGTGCTGAGGAAAGATCAAACAGATTGTTACAAATATTGGAAAGCTCCCTTAAAGAAAACGAATCATTTAGTTCCGGTGACGGAACACGTAAAGAGGAATTTGGTACGGAAGAATTGGAAGACTCCTTTAAACATAGATGATGGTTGGAAAAACAAGTCGTTTATCTCCCTTTTGAAGTCAGGGAGTTTCAATATTAAGTTAGAAAAAGACAGCATCAGGAATAGTGTTGCTAATAGAAGGTCTGCACTTTCTGATGTTGAAGTAAAACAAAAAAGTTTACTAATCTCAGATAATCTATGCAGTTTAGAAGTATTTAAACTGTCCAATAGCATTGCTCTTTATTCCTCAATTCAAAACGAAGTCATAACTGAGTCGATATTTAAAGAAGCGATTCAAACAGAGAAAGAGGTTTATTTCCCTAGAGTAAATGGCTCTTCTCTAGATTTCCATAGAATTCATGATCTAGAGCAGCTTAAGATAGGCAAATTCGGTGTTTTAGAGCCCCAAGCCCATTTGTTTAAGGCGGATATTGAGCAGATTGATCTATTTGTAATACCAGCTCTGGCATTTGATACATCCGGCGGCAGGCTTGGGTATGGGAAAGGCTATTATGATCGGGCTTTATCAAATATTTCGCAGAGTAAAAAAGTAGGCCTTTCTTACAGTTTTCAAGTATTAGACTCTGTACCGATTGATAAGGACGACCGGAAAGTCGGATTTATAGTTACAGAGCGGGGAATAGTTTTTCTAGGAGAAATTTAGGAGGAAAATAATATGTCAGCGTGGATAGTTATTTTGGCGGCTGCTATATCATTAGTTATAGGTTTTGCTATTCATTACCTTTATAGACAAATTGAGTTAAAAAAGAATATAGGTATAAAAAAAGACGAAGCTGAAACTATTATAGAGCTTGCTAACAAAGAAGCAGAAAAGATTAAAATTCAAGGCGAATTAAAAGCCAAGGAAATTATCGAGAGAAGAAATGCAGAAATTGAGCGTGATTCTCGGGAAAAGCAAAAAGAGTTGTCTAAAGTAGAAAAGAGACTCGAAAAACGTGAAGAGACCCTTGATAATAAAATCGAATCATATGAGAAGAAAGAGAGAGAGGTAGCTAAGATAGAGCGTGATATGGCTGAAAAAGAGAACTCTCTTGAAGAAAAGGAAAAAGAGCTTGACGCAGTTGTAGAGGAAGCTAAGAAGAAAATTGAAGAAATAGCTGGTATGACTCAAGAGGCTGCTAAAACCGAGCTTGTTAATATTATTGAAGATGAGGGAAGACACGAAGCTGCTAAAAAGCTAAAACAGATAGAAGATCAGCTTAATGAAGATGCAGAGCGAAAAGCTAAGGATATTATTGCTCTAGCCATAGGGAAATACGCCGGTGAATATACAAGTGAGAAGACAATCTCTGTAGTGAGTTTGCCCAATGATGATATGAAGGGGCGAATAATTGGTAGGGAAGGAAGGAATATCCGTTCAATTGAAGCCAGAACCGGTGTTGATATTATTATTGATGATACACCAGAGACAGTCGTAATATCTTCGCTTAATCCTGTTAGGAGAGAGGTTGCAAGGATATCTCTTGAGAAATTAATAGATGACGGCCGTATTCATCCAACCAGGATAGAAGAGATCGTAGCCGATGTAGAGAAGCAAATTGAGCGGGAGATACAAAAAGCAGGTGAAGAAGCTCTATTTGATCTTGGGATAGCCAGTATGCACCCTGAGCTTGTAAAACACGTTGGAAGATTAAAATACAGGACCAGCTATTCACAGAACATCCTTAACCACTCAATCGAAGTAGCTTTTATTTGCGGTATCTTAGCGGCCGAGATTGGTTTTGATATTAAGCTCGCAAAAAGAGGCGGCTTACTTCATGACATTGGTAAAGCCGTAGACCACGAGCTTGAAGGTTCCCATGTTGATATAGGAGAGGATCTTGTAAGGAAGTACGGCGAGTCTGATGAGATCATTAAAGCAATTGCATCAGCACACGACCCTCAGCCGCAGACTCTCTTAGGTATTCTTTGCCAGGCTGCAGATGCTATTTCTGCTGCTCGACCAGGTGCCAGGAGAGAGACCTATGAGGCATATGTTAAGAGGATCGAGGATATAGAAAACATAGCAAGCTCTTTTAGAGGTGTTGAGAAATGCTATGCAATCCAGGCTGGGCGTGAAGTGCGGGTGATTGTAGAGAGCACGAAAATAAATGACGAAGAGGGCGCTCTACTTTCTCATGAAATAGCTCAGAAAATTGAAAAAGAAGTAGCCTATCCAGGACAGGTTAAGATTACTGTTATAAGGGAAGTTAGGGCTACTGCAATTGCGAGTTAGGTAAAATAATCTCCTCCCCCCTACACGGGGGGAGGATTAATTAAGCCGCGCCTTGTTGTCATTCCCGAAGGTCTTAATCGGGAATCCATTGGCGCGCTATACATAACCCCCCCTAACCACTGTCATCTCGAGTGCAGCGAGAAATCTTTCTTTGTTTTTTTATTTCCCCTTAGAAAAAGAGGGATTTATCTTTTTCTGCCATTCTAAGCCCCAGGCGAAAAATCCCTTCTTTTAATTCCTTCCCCCCCCCCCCCCCCATGTGGGGGAAGGTTAGGATGGGGGGGGATCCTATATCGTGCATCCTGCTTGACCCGTGCCCCCCTGAGGCCCTCGAAGGGTGAGACTCTAATAACCTCCTTGTATATCCGGCAGTTCTCTAGTTCCGCTATTGCAGCAGTTTTCTGAGACGGGTGATCTATTAGTTAGGTATCGGTGCGCTTAAGGGGAGTTGTGGCTGCGTTTCGAGGGGTTAAATGCTCTGGCGGCGTGGATATTCAGCACAGAGCTATGTGTTTAGTTTAGAAAAATCAGCAATTTTGAAAAACAGGTTCTTTATCTGAGATAACATAGAGAGCCTGTTTTCTTTTATCTTAGGGTCTTTATCCATAACCATCACATTATCAAAGAAATGGTCTACCGGTTCTTTTAATTCTTTCATAATCAAAAGTGAGTCTAAATAGTTCTTGTCTAAAATTTTAGCTTCGACTTTTTCACGAACATCACTTAATGTGCTATGCAGCTGTTCTTCAGCGGTTTCCACAAAATGCTCATCTAAAACTTCATTCCCAGAGTGATCCTTTACAATGTTTACAACACGTTTAAAAGCTGCACCGAGAGTTTCAAAATCAGTTGCTTTACGAAATTCAGTCAGCGCTTCGATTTTTCTCTTTGAGTTCAAGATATCATCAAACTCAACTGAAACAACTGCCTCGACTACGTCTTGAGAAAATCCTTCAGCAGTCATTAGATTTCTGAATCTATCGGCCATAAAGTTTATTATGTTTTTCAGTGTTTCTTCTGATGAGTCTGAATATTTATCACCGGTCTGCTTAATTATTAATTCAAGACTACTTTGGAATATCTCTTTTAGACTGAAATGAAAATTCTTATCCACAGAAATATTTATAATGCCGATCGCTTGTCTTCTTAGTGCATAGGGGTCTGAAGTTCCACTAGGAATAAGCCCGGATATAAAACAGGACGAAATAGTATCAACCTTGTCCGTTATACTAACTATTGATCCTATTTCAGACTCAGGCAGGGCGCTGTCCCTGGCTATAGGCATATAATGTTCTTCTATTGCCTTGGCAACCTCAGCTTTTTCGCCAGAGAGTTCTGCGTAGTACTTACCCATAGTCCCCTGTAGCTCAGGGAACTCAAATACCATTTGTGTAGCAAGATCGGCTTTTGAAAGCTCAGCCGCACGTTTGATATCGATAATTAAATCTTTAAATCCTAGTTGATCTCCTAGGTAGCCGGCTAACTCCGTCAGCCTCTCAGTTTTTTGATAATAAGTCCCTATCTTGGAGAGAAAAACCATGCCGTTAAGGTCGTCAAGTTTAGTTTCAAGATGAGAGCTTTTATCTTCATCAAAAAAGAACCTGGCATCAGTAAACCTGGCTCTGATTACTCTCTCGTTTCCTTTACTTACTACATCGTTATTTTTCACCGGTGTTCCACAAACGAAAATAAAGTGTGGAAGAAGCTCATCTTTGTCGGATTTGGAAAAAACGGCAAAATACTTCTGATGGTTTTTCATTACACTTATTAACACTTCTTTAGGAAGGGATAAAAACTCTTCTTCAAAATCACCTTTAAGAACCACAGGAGTTTCAACCAAATTAGTTACTGTTTCAAGAAGCTCCGGATCTTCAGGAACGAACCCACCTATTTTCTCGGCAAGCTCTTTAATACCTGTATTAATGCTATCTCTTCTCTGTGTCTGATCCAAAAGTACATAGCCATCTTCAAGCCCTTTTTCATAATC
>JBBDIN010000033.1:0-7336 GCA_040880385.1 Thermodesulfobacteriota bacterium
TGAATTTTTTGAAGGGAATGAAGGGCTTGAACCGGCTCGTAAAGATTAACAAATTCGTGAATAAAGTTTTTTAAAGGAGACCAGAAGGGGATATGTCCAAAGCATATCCCCTTTTTTGTTTCCCATTAAGATTAAAGTTAACATGAGATGAAAAAACAAAGGCCAAAAAAAGTTAATGAAACCCTGTCAGATAAAAGAGTGAGGGCGGGGGAAATTCTATCTTTACTAGAAGAGGAATATCCTGAAGCGAAATGTCATTTAGATTTTGACGGGCCGTTTCAGCTTCTAATTGGCTGTATTTTATCTGCGCAGTGCACAGACAAAAGAGTAAATGAGGTAACTCCGGGACTCTTTAAGAAATATCCTACACCTCATGAATTTGCCCGGGCTGATCAATCGGAGCTAGAACAAGAGATTCATTCATGCGGGTTTTTCAGGGCAAAGTCAAAGTCAATTTTAAATTGCTCAAAGGCTCTTGTTGAAGAACACAATGGAGAGGTTCCAAGAACTATGGATGAGTTAGTCGAGCTTGCAGGTGTTGGAAGAAAAACCGCAAATGTGGTTCTTGGAAATTATTTCGGAATACCCGGCATCATTGTTGATACACATATAAAAAGACTCTCAACCAGACTCGGTTTAACAACAAACTCGGACCCTACCAAGATTGAATATGATCTTAACGAATTAATTCCTCAAGAGAAATGGACTATTTTCTCAAACTCCCTAGGCGATCACGGTCGCACTGTGTGTCACGCTAGAAAACCAATGTGCGGAGATTGTATGATTAGTTATCTCTGCCCTTCTGCGGGGTTGTTTTAATGCAGCGCTATAATACATACAGGCCCTATATTAAAGAAAAACTTGGATACAGAGTAAATAAACTCTCGGTTGATATGGGATTTACGTGTCCTAATCGTGACGGCAATTTGGCCATCGGGGGATGTGTGTACTGTAACAACGATAGTTTTGTCCCTCCCTATGCCAGAGCGCGTTTCTCTATGGATGAGCAGGTCTCAAACGGCATGGAATATCTCAAAAAGAGATTTAAGGCCGAGAAATTCATTATCTATTTCCAATCTTATACAAATACCTATGACACAGTTGAGAAGTTAGAAGAGATGTACAGAAAAGCGCTATCCTATGACGATGTGATTGGGCTAGCCGTAGGTACAAGATCTGACTGCGTCGATGAAGAAAAACTCTCTATGTTTGAAGAGCTGGCAAAGGACTACTATGTGTCTGTAGAATACGGGATAGAGTCCATTTACGACAAAACCCTTGAGTTTATGAACAGAGGGCATGATTATCAATCGGTTTTGGATGCGATAGAGATGTCAAAGGGTAGGGGCTTTGAGATAGGCGCACATATAATCGTCGGTATGCCTACTGAGACAAAAGAAGAGATGCTTCAAATGGCCGATGAAGTCTCGTCTTTGGGAATAGATGTTTTTAAGGTTCACAATCTTCATATTATTAGAAATACCCCACTTGCCAGGATGTACAAAGCACAACCGTTTAAGCTTTTTGGCTTCGAAGAATATGTCACTTTTATAGTTGATTTTCTTGAGAGAATTTCTCCAGATATGATTATTGAAAGGCTTTTTACAGATACGCCTCATCAACTTCTCATAGCTCCTGACTGGGGCAAATCGCATCTTCAGATATTGCAGGCAATAGAAGCTGAGCTTGAGAGAAGAGATACTTGGCAAGGCAGACTGTATCAGAAAAGCGCATGATATCTTTTTTATGAAAATATCACAATCAGATGATATAATATCCCAGTATATATTCAGAATTGCTTAATTATTCTTAGCTACTTTGGAGGTAGTAAACAATGAAGAGTTCCAATCCAACTCTTGGTGGGAAAACTTTTGAGCAGTACCAGCCTGGCATACAAACTGCGGGCGCAATGACTATTAACGGTACTATTAACAAAACACTAATTCTACTTGCGCTTGTTATAATTCCAGCAGTCTGGGTATGGGATATGTTTTATGCAAGCGGAATTGATACAGAAGCCGGTATACAAAACGCTAGTCTGATGTACTGGTTGTACGGGGGAGTTTTCGGAGGTCTTATTGTTGCTTTAGTAACTGTTTTTAAGAAAACCTGGGCTCCATATACAGCGCCTATATATGCGATTTTAGAGGGTCTAGCGTTAGGTGGAATTTCGGCGATGTTTGAAGCACAATTCTCAGGAATAGTCTTTCAGGCCATAGCACTAACGATTGGAACTTTATTCGCGATGTTAGTAGCTTATAGAACAGGTCTCATTAAAGTGACTGAAAAATTTAGAATGGGTGTTGTCTCAGCAGCTATGGGGATTTTCCTTTTCTACATATTGTCCTTTGTCCTTGGTCTATTTGGAATTAATATGGCCTTTCTTTATTCAGGCGGACTATTGGGAATTCTATTTAGTCTTTTTGTTGTGATAATAGCTGCTCTATTCCTAGTTCTCGATTTTGATCTTATAGATAAAGGTGCTGAGCACGGAGCACCCAAATACATGGAATGGTACGGAGCCTTTGCACTTATCGTGACACTAATTTGGCTATATTTTAGCCTCTTGAGACTTTTGTCTGTATTGAGACAGTAATTTTGTCTAGCATGTGTTATAAATTTTATTGCTTAATAATTCTTAAAGGAGAGGGAAATGTTAGATAGTGCAAGAAGAAATTTCTTAGGGTTAACTCTCATAATCACAGTTTTACTCGCCTCAGTTGTAGCGGCTTCTGCTCAGGTTGGGCAGGCAACGCCGGATGCCCTTGCAAAGACAATGGTGAGCAGCATAAATGCAAAGAATGTAGCCGGTGTGCAGGCTCTAATTCACCCTCAGGTAGCCTCTTACTTAAGAGTAACCGACCCAGCTATGTTGGATAATGTTACAGCGTCCCTAATGGGACTTAAAATTCCCGCGGATTATAAAATGGGCGTGGTTAGTCTAGATGAATTAGAAAAAAGCGGCAGTCAAATGGCTAAATATGATAAAGCAACTCAGACGCTTACTCTGATGGGTTCACCTGCTTATTACAAGATTCCGCCGAGTCAATTAATGATGCTTGTTGTTGAAAAAGAAAAAACGGTAGAAGTTGACGGAAAGAAAGAAAATAAGATTGTCAAAGTTCCTCTAACCCCAACACCTCTTCCTATCGGCCAGTATCAAGGTAACTGGTATATTGTCATCGCCGTAGGTAAGAAATAGATAATTATTGTAAAAATTCTTCCAATATTTTGTGATTTCCAGGACATTATATGAGTATCCCCGAAGTACAAAATCCTGTGGTAATCTTTGATGGAGTATGCAACCTATGTAATGGGGCTGTCAATTTCATTATAAATAGAGATCCATCAGCTAGGTTTCAATTTGCCTCCATACAGTCGTCAACGGCGAAAAAACTTCTTACAACACTTGAATTATCTAGTGATAATTTAGACTCAATAATTTTAATAGAAAATAATAAGCCTTATATTAAATCGACTGCGGCGCTTCGGATTTGCAAAAAATTAGGGGCACTTTGGCCGCTACTTTATATTTTTATTTTAGTTCCCAGACCTATTAGGAACTACTTTTATGATATAGTAGCTAAAAATAGATATGGGTGGTTTGGGAAAAGAGAGAAGTGCATGGTGCCAAACACTAAAATAGAGAGCAGGTTCTTAAATTAACTTAGAAGCATAAATGAAAACAAAACTGGAATTTAAAATCGCAACTGAAGACTGGGAATTTGAGCAGATAAACGAGCTCAACTATAAGACCTTTGTAGAGGAAATACCCCAGCATAAAGAAAATGAAGATAGAGCGCTTCTAGATAAGTTCCACAGTGAAAACACCTATATTATTTGCACAAAAGACAGAAGACTACTGGGTATGATGGCGGTAAGAGATAAGAGGCCGTTTTCTCTAGACCAAAAACTTAGCGATCTGAATTCCTATCTCCCAGAGCATAGTTTCGCCTGTGAATTCCGTTTGCTCTCTATTGAGCAGGAATTCCGTAATCTAAGGGTTATTCAGGGATTACTGGTAATGTTGGCAAAATTTGCCGACGAAAAAGGATATGACATTGCTCTTATTTCTGCCAACGTTCATCGTATAAGATTCTATAAACAGTTTGGTTTTAAGCCCTTTGGTCCTGAAGTTGGGACAGAAAACGCACTTTACCAGCCTATGTATTTAACATTGGAATCATCCAGGGAATTTAGAAGCAAATCAAAGATATTATCTCGCTTGCCGAATAACTTCTCTATACAAAATGAGCAACCCGTAAATCTTTTGCCAGGACCTGTGGATCTTAGTGAAGAGGTTAAAAAGGCTATGAATGAGCCCCCGGTGTCTCACCGCTCAGAAGATTTCAAAACTGACTTTAATTTTGTTCGATCTCAGCTTTGTCGGTTAACGGGCTCAAAAAATGTGGAAATCCTAATGGGATCAGGCTCACTTGCAAACGATGCAGTGGCAGCGCAATTATCCCAAGAAAAATGCAAGGGCCTTATCCTGTCCAACGGAGAGTTTGGTGAGAGGCTTATAGATCATGCAGACAGGGCCGGATTAAACTTTGAAACAATTCAACTTTCCTGGGGCGATGTTTTTGACTACCAAGAAGTGGAGAATGTCCTCATCCAAAACCCTCTAATAAAATGGGTTTGGGTGGTACATTCAGAGACTTCAACCGGAGTTTTAAACGATTTGAAAATCCTAAAGGAGATTTGTATTAATACAGGGACACGTATGTGTCTTGATTGTGTTAGCTCCCTTGGAACCCTATCAATTGATTTAAGAAGGGTTTATCTTGCATCGGGGGTAAGTGGTAAAGGGCTGGCTTCATATCCTGGGCTTTGCTTTGTTTTCTATAACCATGAAATAAGGCCTTCAAATTCACTGCCCAGATATCTTGATATAGGTTTTTATACTAAATCAGAAGGAATCCCCTTTACCATGTCCTCAAATCTCATCTATGCACTTAGCCAAGCACTTAAAGCTTTTGATAATTGTCATAGGTATCGAAATATTGTAGAGATTACTCAGTGGGTAAGAGATAAAATTCATGACGCCGGATTTGAAATTGTAGCAGAGGCGCAAAATGCAAGTCCCGGACTACTCACAATAACTCTCCCAGATTGGTTGAGTTCTAGCGATCTGGGTCAGAAATTGCAAGATAATGGCTTTCTTCTTCACTGGAGGAGTGGATATTTACTTCAAAGAAACTGGATTCAAATTGCGCTCATGGGAGAATGTTCTCAAGATCAAATAAGACCTCTTTTCCAATTTTTATCTAGCATAGAGAATCCAATTAGTAGAGCGCTTTAAATGGTTTTTGTATTTATGCTTTGACGAAATGGTTTTAAAGTTTTATTATCTTTTTAATCAAGAAATTCTTAGGAGGGTAAATGATGGCTAGTTTAATAGACCGTATGGTAAGGGCTTCAAAACTCGATATCAACTTATACGAAGAGGTGGAAGCGGATAAGAGTTCTATGGGGCAGGCCATAACGGTTGTTGTTATCTCGAGTGTGGCTAGTGGAATAGGAACTATCGGTATCTTGGGTATTCAGGGTCTTATTATTGGTACAATCTCCGCTCTTATTGGCTGGCTTGTGTGGGCATGTTTAACTTATTTCATTGGGACAAAACTTCTGCCGGAACCTCAAACTAAAGCAGATGTCGGGGAGCTTCTTCGTACTATTGGATTTTCTAGCGCACCAGGAGTGCTTAGGATTTTCGGGTTTATTCCGTTGATAGGTGCTATCATATCTTTTGTTGCAAGTATTTGGATGCTTGTTGCAATGATAATTGCTGTTCGACAGGCTCTTGATTATAAAAGTACTTGGAGGGCAATTGGTGTATGCATAATTGGTTTTGTTGTATATTTGATAATAATTGCTCTCATCTTTTCAGTGTTAGGACTTCCCGCAGCATTTTCAGGCTAAATTTTTATGTTATTGCAGTGTGTCCATCTATCAATATTTGATGAAGTATTAGTATTTTTGACTAATTAGTTTGAGCCGATTATGTTCTTTCTTGCATCATAATTAGGAAATAGGAGAATCATATAATAGTGTTCATTTCCCGTCTTATAAGAGCTTTGCTGCTGGATATTAATCTATACGAAGAGGTCGAGCACGATAAGAGTTCTATATGGCAATCTATGGTCGTAGTTCTTCTTGCCAGCTTAGCGGCGGGATTGTACACCTACAACCTAGGAGGGGTAAAGGGTCTAATTGTAGGGACGGTACTCGCTTTTGCGGGATGGATAGTGATGTCTTTTCTTATCTATCTCGTAGGGACAAAACTATTCCCGGGTACTGATACAAAGACTAATATCGGAGAGATTCTAAGGGTGCTCGGGTTTGCGGGGGCGCCTGGTATTTTTCTTTTAGTAGCGCTGCTTCCGGTTATAAATAACTTTGCCTGGGTTGTTATTCTTATAATTTGGGTCTGGAGACTTGTTGCAATGATTATTGCTATAAAGCAGGCCTTGGATTTTAAAAACACCTGGAGCGCTATCTGGGTATGTGTGATAGGGCTAATTGCCTATATGCTTGTATATATTATTCTGCTGTTTGCTTACGGGTTACCTAAGCCTATCTGGACTTAGGAGCGGTACAATTCTAAGCTGAATATTCTATTGGCTTATTTATCCCTACTAACTTCTAGAATTAGCCTCTTGCCTTAGCAGCCTTTTTAGCTTCGTCTTTTAGGATCTTGTAGTCAATACTGTCTATTAGTGCTTTCCAGCTAGCTTCAACTATGTTCTCAGAGACTCCCACTGTGCTCCAGTCGCTCTCTTTGTCACCAGACTCAATAAGAACTCTTACCACAGCGTCGGTGCCCTGTTTTGTAGACAGCACTCTTACTCGATAGTCTTTTAATTTTACTTCTTTTAAGCTGGGATAAAATCTTTCAAGAGCTTTTCTGAGTGCGTGGTCCATAGCATTAACCGGGCCGTTGCCGCTAGCGACCATGTGCTCCGTTACGCCGTCAACCTCTACAACTATAGTCGCCTCAGTTGAGGAGTCTTCATCATCTGCACGTTTTTCGGTAATGGTTCTTGCGCTCTGAAGGTGGAAAGGCTTTCTGTATTCTCCAATCGCTTTTCTAACTAGGAGTTCAAAAGAAGCGTCCGCTCCTTCAAATTCATAACCTTCGTTCTCAAGTTTCTTAAGCTCATTTAATATCGCTATTACACGCTCGTCTTTGGGGTCAAGCTCAACTCCAAGCTCTTTGGCTTTGTAGAGAATGTTGCTTCGTCCGGAGAGGTCAGATATTAAAATACGTCTCCTGTTGCCCACAACCTCAGGTTCCACATGTTCGTAAGTTAACGGGTTTTTCATTACAGCA
>JBBDIN010000034.1:0-7283 GCA_040880385.1 Thermodesulfobacteriota bacterium
CGTCATTTCTGGACTTTGTCTCAATTGCAAAAGATAATACCGCCGAAGGCAGTTCTACAGTGGGTATTATCTTTGGATTGGATTCATCACAGAGAGTATTACTAGTGTGGGCTTCTTTAAGTTTATTTGCTGCTACAATATCACCACATTCTGCTACATCTATAGGATACTCTTTTTTCCCGATCAATCTGTGGAGGTGGCCTAACTTTTCTTTGGTTCCGTTGGATGAGTTGTAAATGGTAGAATCAGATTTTATAGAACCTGAAAATACCCTGAATATACTTATTTTACCGGCATAAGGGTCTGAAATAGTTTTAAAAATATATCCGGCAGCCTGACCATGTTCATCGGGAGCTATTTGAATCTCTTCACCATTGTGGTTTTTAGCATTAATTGCCTTTCTTTCGATTGGTGATGGGAGATACCTGCAAATACCTCCTACAAGGGCTTTTATACCTATTAAGTTGGTAGCAGACCCTGCGAATACAGGATATATCTTAGCATCCAGTATTCCTTGATGAAGCATCTTTATTATTAACTCTTCGTCTATTTCTTCACCGTCTAAGTACTTAACAAGTAGTTCATCATCGAGCTCGGCAACAGCTTCTACAATTTTTTCTCTAGCAGCTTTAGCCTTTTCTAAAATATCATCAGGGATGGGTATTTCTTGAACATGACCCTCCCCATCGTGGGTATATGCTTTCATGTCTACAAGAACTACCACAGCTTCAACGTTGCCTTCTTCGCCAATAGGATATGTAAATGGGAGTGCTTTTATTCCGAGTTCGTTAGATATGCTTTTGACGGTATCATTAAGAGAAGTGTTCCCTCTATCGAGTTTGTTAACGAAAATTATTCTTGGGACGTCCCCCGCCATATCCCAATATTTCTTAGCCTGTATGGAAGCTTCCCCTTGAATTGCTTCTACAAGGAGTACTGCTCCGTCAACTGTTTTTATGGCACTTTCTGTTTCGTAAAGGAAGTTTAGAAAACCTGGTGTGTCTACTAAATTGATATGATTGTTCTTGGTTTGAAAGAATGCTACATGGGAGTTAATAGACATCTTACGGTGTTTTTCTTCTGACTCATAATCAAGTGTTGAAGAACCGTCATCAACCTTTCCCAGTTTGTCTGTGGCTCCATGCATAAACAACATGGCCTCTGCAAGTGAAGTCTTTCCGGCACCATGGGGAGCAATTAGCGCGATATTTCTGATACTCTCTCTACTAAAATCTGCCATCGCAGGTCACCTCCGCATTCTTTTTTGTTTGAAGTACTTACATGTTATCCTCAATAGAAAAATTTGTGTTCATATGTGTGCCTACTATCTCAAATACAATAGAGTTAGATTTAATTTGCTTGATATTTCCTTCTAAATCTCTCAACCCTACCTTTTGCTTCAGCTGCTCTTTCCTTACCGGTATAGAAAGTATGACAGTTTGAGCATACTTCAACAGTGAAGTTTTCAAACCTTGTTGATTTTGTTTCATATGAAGCCCCGCAAGAACAGCTTACGGTTACTTCTTTGTATTCAGGATGAATGCCTGTTTTCATTTTACTTGCCTCCGAATTTATTACCTTACAAATTGTGTTATTTGAATAGCCCCAATAAGTTATAATAAATTAACATTTATTTTGTCACTCAGCAATAGTTTTCGTATAGATGAATAACCTCTTTCTAATTATATTAATAAGGCGGCAATACGCCGCCTTATTAATATTCAATACTAGGATTTTTCTTGTTTATTCTAAATCTTTTATTTTTCTGTAAACTCGGCGTCTATTACATCGTCACCGTCTTTTTTATCCTCTTCTTCAGGAGAATCATCCGCTTCAGGTTCTCCAGATGCATCTGGTTGCTCGGGAGCACCATCACCTGCACTTTCAGCTTGCTGCTTATACATAAGCTCTGCAAGTTTATGTGAAGCTTGTGTAATCTTTTCTGTAGCTTCTTTAAGAGCCTCAGGTTCTTCACCTTTAACGGCATTTCTACCAGACTCTAATGCCTCTTCAAGCTCTTTCTTTTCGTCATCTGAGAGTTTGCCTTCGAACTCTTTAAAACTCTTATCTGTTCTATAGATAAGCTCATCTAGTTTATTTCTGGTTTCGACAAGCTCATGACGTTTCTTATCTTCTTCAGATTTCTCTTCGGCATCCTTAACCATATCGTCAATCTCGTCCTTATTAAGTCCGCTCGAAGCCTCAACCCTAACTTTTTGTTCTTTCTTCGTTGCCATATCTTTGGCTGATACATGAAGAATGCCGTCTGCGTCAATATCAAAAGTGACCTCTACTTGAGGAATGCCTCGAGCAGAAGGAGGAATTCCGTCTAGAATAAATCTAGCCAGGGTTCTACTATCACCTACCATTTGCCGTTCTCCCTGGAGAACATGTATCTCTACAGATGTCTGGTTATCCTCAGCTGTAGTAAATACCTGACTTTTCTTAGTAGGTATTGTTGTATTTCTTTCTATAACCTTCGTCATAACTCCGCCAAGTGTTTCAATGCCAAGAGAAAGCGGTGTAACATCGAGCAGTAAAACATCTCTTACTTCTCCGCCCAATACGGCTCCTTGAATTGCTGCACCCATGGCCACTACTTCATCAGGGTTGATGCCCTTATGAGGCTCTCTGCCAAAGAAGTCAGTCACAACTCTTTGTACCATTGGAATTCTAGAGGATCCGCCAACTAGGATTACTTCGTTAATATCCCCTGCTTTTAGCCCGGCGTCTTTAAGTGCCTGTTTGCATGGTCCTAAAGTTCCTTTGATTTTATCTTCAACTAATTGTTCGAATTTTGAACGGGTTATTTTCATTACAAGATGCTTAGGTCCTGAAGCATCAGCAGTTATAAACGGGAGATTGATTTCCGTCTCAAGGGTATTGGAAAGCTCTACTTTAGCTTTCTCACTTTCTTGTCTTAAACGCTGTAGAGCCATCTTGTCTTTGCTTAAGTCAATCCCTGATTCTTTTTTGAACTCTTCGATAATGTATTCCATAACTAGTCTATCAAAGTCGTCACCACCAAGATGGGTGTCGCCATTGGTAGATTTAACTTCAATTACATTATCGCCAACTTCAAGAATAGAAATATCAAAAGTACCGCCGCCCAAATCATATACAGCAATTATGCCCTCAGTCTTTTTATCAAATCCATATGAAAGAGCAGCAGCTGTGGGCTCATTTATTATTCTTTTAACTTCAAGTCCAGCAATTTTTCCAGCGTCTTTAGTTGCCTGTCTCTGAGAATCGTTGAAGTAAGCAGGCACCGTTATTACAGCCTCTCTTACTTCTCCACCCACGTAATCTTCAGCAGCTTTTTTAAGCTTCATTAATATATGTGAAGAAATCTCCGGAGGTGAATATTCTTTTCCGTTTACTTCAATCCAGGCGTCATCATTTTTTGATTTAACAACTTTATAAGGCAGATGAGATGCTTCTTCTTGAAACTCATCATAGCGCATGCCCATAAGTCTTTTTACTGAGAAAATTGTATTCTCTGGGTTTACTACTCCCTGCCTCTTTGCCGGTCCGCCAACTAAGATTTCACCATCTTTGGAGAATGCGACAACAGATGGAGTTACCCTTGCTCCCTCTTCATTGATAATTACTTTCGGCTCACCGCCCTCAACTATAGCGACCACTGAGTTTGTGGTTCCGAGATCGATTCCGATTATTTTTCCAGTGCTAGCCATTTTTAAAGCCTCCTAATTTTATATTCTTTTTTTATGACGGTGCTTAGTGTTTGTGTACAAAATTGCTTAAGTACCGTTTGAGATAACAGTTTCAACTGCACCCTTTAATTTTTTTAATGCATGTACCTCAATCTGACGTACCCTCTCCTTAGATATACCGAGTTCTTCTCCAAGCTCTCTGAGTTTCTCAGGAGGATTTTTGAGATATCTGCTTTCAATTACTTTTTGTTCTCTGGGGGATAATTTTTTTAAACCATCTGTTATCCCTTGATGTGCTAAATCATTTGTTTCAATAGATTCTATAACTTCTTCTTGGTTTGCTTTACCGTCCGAGAGAATATCCAGATAGCTTACTGTATTATCTTCTGTAGACGTTGCATCCAAGGAATAATCCCTTGATGCCATTCTAAACTCCATATCTATAACATCTTTATTTTTTACACCAAACAATTCTGCTACTTTACTTACTTGTTGTTCTGTCATTTCATTGTTTTCAATATTTAACTCTTTTTTGGCTTTTCCAATTTTGTGGAAAAGTTTTCTTTGTGCCTGTGTTGTCCCGATTTTAACCTGGCTCCAGAATTTCATGATATGATTCTGTATGCCTGCTCTTATCCACCATACGGCATATGAAATTAGTCTGTAACCCTTGAAAGGATCAAATTCTTTGACCGCTTTCATAAGACCTATTGTGCCTTCCTGGACAAGATCTGATAGTGCAAAACCGTATGACAAATACTCTCTTGCAATCTTAACAACAAACCTAAGGTTAGATACAACAAGAGTGTTTGCCGCTTCTAAGTCTTTTTCTTCATAATAACTTAGAGCAAGCTTATGTTCCTCTTCTTTGGTAAGAACAGGATATTTCTCAATTTCTTTAAGAAATATATTTAACGGCTCTCTTAATGCTATTGCATTCATGTTGTTATATGTCTCCTTATGACAAAGTAGTCATCATCGGAGCGATGTCAAGGGGTTAAAATAGCAAAGTTGCAATCAATATGTGCAGTAATAACAGTTAATTATAACTATACAGGTGCATTTTTACAAACATTTTGCAGGATACCTGATTATAATGTGCGGTTTATATTACTTGGTAGCATCAACAGCTTTTGCGGCAGCTTCTCTCATATCAGAACCAGTAATAATGTTTAGGCCTGATTCAGAGAGCAACTTTCGTCCAAGCTCAACATTTGTGCCTTCAAGCCTAACTATTAGAGGTACTTCAATGCCGACCTCTTTAGCTGCGCTAATAACACCTTCTGCTATAGTATCGCATTTCATGATACCGCCGAAGATATTAATGAAGATTGCTTTTACGTTAGGGTCGCTAAGTATCATTTTAAGCGCTTGTAATACTTGATCTGCCGTAGCGCCTCCTCCAACGTCTAAAAAGTTAGCGGGTTCCCCGCCGTGATGCTTGATAATGTCCATGGTAGACATAGCAAGACCGGCGCCGTTCACAAGACAGCCAATATTGCCGTCTAGCTTAACGTAGCTAATTCCCCACTTTTTTGCTTCAAGCTCAGTTGGGTCTTCTTCGTTGGGGTCGTGCAGCTTTTCGATGTCAGGGTGTCTGAAAAGTGCATTGTCGTCAAAATTCATTTTTGCATCTAACGCATAAACGTCGCCATCATGCGTGACTATTAAAGGATTAATTTCAGCGAGCGAACAATCTTTTTCTGTAAACGCTTGATATAAGCCTAGAATAAACTTTACGGCCTTATTTACTGTCTTGCCTTTTAATCCAAGGAAATATGCAATTTTTCTGCACTGATAAGGTAGAAGCCCTACTGTGGGATCTACGTATTCTTTTAAGATTTTTTCAGGATTAGTTTTAGCTACTTCTTCAATTTCCATGCCGCCTTCCTGACTTGCCATGATCACTATCTTTTCTGCCGCTCTGTCTATTACCATGCCAAGATATAGCTCAGTTGCAATGTTGGAGGCTTCTTCTACTAGTACTTTCTTTACTAATTTCCCTTCAGGCCCGGTTTGATGTGTAACAAGGTTCATTCCGAGTATCTCAGAGGCTAGGCGTTTTACTTCCTCAAGCATGTTGGCAATCTTAACACCACCGCCCTTTCCTCTCCCGCCTGCATGTATCTGGGCTTTTACTACAAATTTCTCGACATTTAGGTCTTTTGCTATCTGCTCAGCTTCGTCTTCATGAGAAGCTACTTTTCCCATTGGAACTGCAACCCCATATTGTGAAAGTAGTTCTTTCGCCTGATACTCGTGAATATTCAATTTAATTCTCTCCTTTTACTAATTAACGAATTGAAATTTACTTTAGTTTCCTTTGATTTTATTCACAACCCACTGTAGGGGATCAAAATAAGTGTCTGCAACTCTTTCTTTTAGAGGAATAATTGCGTTATCTGTAATGTGAATTTCCTCGGGGCATACGTCGGTACAGCACTTTGTAATATTACAGTAGCTTAGCCCCGCCGCCTCTCTGAGCATTTCTTTCCTATCCACTATGTCAAGTGGATGCATTTCAAGCTCTGCAATTTTAATCATCATGCGTGGGCCGAAAAATTCATTCTTTTTGTTATGATTTCTTAATACATGGCAAACATCTTGGCATAAGAAGCATTCTATGCACTTACGGAACTCCTGGCTTCTTTCCACGTCAATCTGCTGCATTTTCCAGTCAGTATCCTCCGCATATTTAAATGGCGGAATCTTTTTGCGAACCTCGTAGTTCCAGGATACATCTGTTACAAGATCTTTCATTATTGGGAACGTTTTAAGAGGATGTACTGAAATAGGTTTATCGAGTGGGAGCGTATCCAGCCTGGTTTTACAGGTTAGCTTGGGCATGCCGTTTATCTCTGCGCTACAAGAGCCGCACTTAGCTGCCTTACAGTTCCATCTTACGGCCAGATCGCCGTCATAATTGGCCTGTATAAAATGAATGGCGTCTAATACAACCATCCCCTCTTCGATAGGTACCTCGTATTCGACTTCCTGCCCACCATTTGCATCACCGCGGTATATTCTTAGTTTAGCAACAGCCATTATTTATATCCTCCCTCTACAATCTTCTTTAGTTCTTCGGGCATTTGAGGAAGAGGTGATGTGCCAAGGTTCATACCGCCGCTACTATCCTTAGAAATCACGGAATTAACTGTTCCCCATACTTCGTCATTGTATTTTGGGAAGTCAACACGGCTGTGAGCTCCTCTACTCTCTTCACGCTGATGCGCACATCTTGCTATTGCCTCAGATACTATGAGCATTGATTTAAGGTCTTTACACAGGTGCCAGCCAGGATTGAACATCCTAGAGCCTTCTATCTTGAGCTGTGACGCTCTTTCTTTAAGTATGTTAATTTCTTCTATTCCTTCGTGAAGCTTTTCTTTTGTTCTAAATACCCCTACGTAATCCCCCATTGCGTCCTGAAGACCCTGATGCACAGTGTATGGGTTCTCTCCTTCAGCATTTTCAAACGGAGTTAACATCTCTTTTACCGCATTATTTGTTTCTTCGTCGTGAATTTTAATTTCATCATTAATTTTGTTTGCATACTCAGCCGCTCCAGCACCCGCTCTCTTTCCAAAAACCAGTAAGTCGGACAGAGAG
>JBBDIN010000035.1:0-7269 GCA_040880385.1 Thermodesulfobacteriota bacterium
AACTAACCGAGCTGGGCCAATCTATTTGGTATGACTACATTAGACGTTCTTTTTTAACTAGGGGCGAACTAAAAGCTTTAATAGATGAAGGTCTCAGAGGGGAGACATCAAATCCCTCTATTTTGGAGAAGGCAATTGCCGGCAGTTCCGATTATGACGAAGATTTAAAAGGGCTTGTTGAAGAGGACAAATCAGTAAATGAGATTTATGAGGCTCTCGTATTAAAAGATATTGCTATGGCGGCTGATGAGTTTAGACCGTTATATGAAGAAACTGACGGAAGAGACGGCTTTATAAGTCTTGAGGTTAGCCCGACATTAGCTAACAAAACAAAACAAACTATTAGAGATGCTAAAAGATATTTCGTCGCATTAGACAGACCTAACGTGATGATTAAAGTCCCTGCCACGAAGGCAGGGCTGCCGGCAATTACAGAGCTTATTGGCTCCGGTATTAATGTAAATGTAACTCTGATGTTCAGTTTGGATCAGTATAAAGCAGTGGCTGAGGCCTATCTTAAAGGTCTTGAAAGACTTGCTGCAGACGGCCCTTCGGTATTTAAAGGACGAAGGGTTGATAAAGTAGCTTCTGTTGCGTCCTTTTTTGTAAGCAGGGTCGATGGCGTTGTGGATGCAGAGCTCGAGAAAAAAGGCAACAAGGATCTCCAGGGTAAAATTGCTATTGCTAATTCCAAAGTAACATATGAAGAATATAGGAAAGTTTTTAGTGGTCCGAGATGGAATAAACTTAAAAAATTAGGCGCCAGACCTCAAAGGGTTCTATGGGCTAGCACTAGTACCAAGAATCCGGCCTATCCTGATACGCTTTATGTAGATGAGTTGATCGGCCCCAATACAGTTAATACTGTTCCTCCGGTTACATATAAAAATTTCCGTGACCACGGTACACCAAAGATCACGCTTACCAAGGGTCTAAAGCAGGCGCATGCCGATCTGGCTAAACTTAAAAGACTGGGGATTAAGTTAGATGAGGTTACTGATTTTCTGCTTAAGGACGGTGTCAAGAAATTTGCGGCATCCTTTGAGACTTTAATGCAAAGTATTGCTGATAAAAAGGAGCAGATTGTTCAGGGAAAAAAGCCCTATACGGCTAGTCTTGGCAAGTATCAGGCTGCCGTAGATAAGGCTCTCGAGGATATACGCGAGAATAATATAATCGAGAAGATATGGAATTTTGACTATCTTGTTTGGGAAAAGAAACCGACAGAAATAAGTAGCCGGCTCGGCTGGCTTCATATACCTGAGGTCATGGCGGACGCTCTTACAGGAATAAATGCTGTAGTTAATCAAGTAAGAAAAGAAGGCTATACGAATGCGCTTCTACTTGGTATGGGAGGGTCAAGCCTTGCTGTTGAAGTTATTCGGGAGACCTACGGTGTCAAAAAGGGTTACCTTGATGTAGCTGTTTTAGACAGCACTGACCCAGGTATGATTCTTGATTATAGAAGAAGCCTCAATATGAAGAAAACTCTCTTTATTGTTTCCACTAAATCGGGAGGCACGGCAGAGACACTTTCCTACATGAAATATTTTTATAATGAGACGCTAGCTGAGGTTGGCAAAAAAGAAGTAGGAAAGCACTTTGTTGCAATTACTGATCCTGGAAGCGGTCTTGAGAAGATAGCAGAGGACCTTAAATTCAGAAAAACATTCCTAAATGATCCTAATATTGGTGGACGTTATTCTGCGCTCTCATTTGTTGGAATACCCCCTGCGGCTTTTCAGGGAGTGGATGTGCCTCTGCTTTTAGAGCGCGCAATAAAAATGCTCCACAACAACGAGAGCTGTAACTGTGCTGTCGAGGGCCATCATTCTGGTGCATGGCTTGGGGAAATTATGGGCGAGCTTACTAAACCCGGACACGACAAGGTTACGCTGATAACATCGCCTCCAATTCAAGGATTTGGTGCATGGGCTGAGCAGCTAATAGCTGAGAGCACTGGGAAGATCGGGAAAGGAATCCTTCCTGTCGACCGTGAGCCTATAGGACCGCCGGAGAATTACGCAAATGACAGGTTATTCGTGTATCTCCGCCTTGCGAATGACAGTACATATGATAGAAAGGTGAAAGCGCTTGAAGACCATGGCCATCCTGTAGTAAGGATTAATCTAAAAGACATATACGATCTCGGAGGCGAGTTCTTTAGATGGGAGTTTGCAATAGCAATAGCCGGAAGAATAATAGGAATCCATCCATTTAATCAGCCTAATGTTGAAGCTGCCAAAATTCTTGCACGCAAGATGATTGTCCAGTACCAGGAGAAGGGAAAACTCCCCTATGTAAAACCCACTTTAACCGATAAAGGGATAACAGTTTATTCTAGTTTCAAGGCTAAGAGTGTAGAAGATGCACTTAAGAGGTTTCTTTCACTTGCTAAAAAAGGTAAGAATGAAGGTAAGGGTAGAAGCTATGTAACCTTGCAGGCTTATGTCAAACCGGATGATGATACTTACGAAGCTATGCAGAAAATGCGTAAAAAAATCCAGTCTAAATACCGTTTAGCAACAACTTCGGGGTTTGGGCCGAGATTCTTACATTCAACTGGACAGCTTCATAAGGGTGACGCCGGTAACGGATTATTTATACAGTTTACTTCAGAGATGCCCGAGGATGCTCCGATTCCAGACGAAGCTGGTAAAAAGGCTTCATCAATGAGCTTTGGTGTATTGAAGAACGCACAGGCCCTTGGTGACCGTCAGGCACTTCTCGGCAACAAAAGAAATGTTATAACATTCCACTTAGGGGAAGATGTTGTAAAGGATATTAACAAATTGACAAAAAGCTTATAAAAACTCAGACAATTGATAAAAGCGATAATATTCGATCTCGACGGCACACTTGTGCAGACAGAAATTTTAAAGGCTGAGTCTTATGCAAAAGCCGCGGTAGAGCTAAACCCTTCATTAAAAGAAGAGGATGTAGTTCGGGGGTTTAAGGATTTTGTGGGTCTTTCCAGAAAAGAGGTCGCCAAGGGGCTCTTAAACAAATTTGATCTTGGGGACGCAGCTTCAAAGAGGATGAAAGATTTTGATGTTGCCAAACCATGGCAGGCTTTTGGTGATATTAGACTGGATTCATATTTTAAGATGATATCAGATCCAAAAATTCTAAAAGAACACTTATGTCCTTATAACTTGGCACTTCTGAAGTGGGCTCGAAAAGAAGGTTATCCTACAGGACTTGGAACTATGTCTCACCGTAAAGAAGCTTATAGAGTGTTAGATATCTTAAATATACGTTCAGAGTTTGATGTTATATCAACCATTCAAGACGTAGAACACGGTAAGCCCGATCCGGAGATATATAATTTGCTAGCTGAAGAGCTCAGAATTTCTCATGATGAAGGGCTCGCTATTGAAGACTCTTCTTCAGGCGTAAAAGCAGCGCTTGCGGCAAATATAAGCTGTCTCGCTGTGCCTTCAGACTTTACTAAAGATGGTGTTCATAAACTGCCTCCTAATGAAATTCTTCGTATTGTAGATAATCCTACCAATTTGCTGGAGACTGCCAGAAAGTTTATTTCTGAATTGAATTCACATAAGGAGAACGCCAATTGACCCCCCCACCTTCTAGCAACGGAGTTAGTCTTCAGGATCGCCTCAAGAAAGAAGCCGGAGTAAGCGCGGTAGACTTCGTAGAATCCGGTATGGTGCTTGGTCTTGGTACTGGTAGTACTACTCGATTTGCGCTTGAAGAATTGGGCAAGAGACTAAAGGAAGGAAGACTAAAAGATATAGTAGGTATCTGCAGCTCAATTCAAACTGAGAATAGGGCTAGAGATCTTGGTATTCCTATTGTTAGCTTTGATGAAAAGCAGGAACTAGATCTAACTATAGACGGAGCCGACGAAGTAGACCCACAGCTTAATTTAATAAAGGGCGGAGGTGGAGCGCTGCTTCGGGAAAAAGTGCTGGCACAGTCTAGTAAACGAAATATTATGATAGTAGATGAAAGTAAGCTTTCCCCTAAGCTTGGAACGCACTTCCCCGTACCAATAGAAGTAATTCCATTCGCATGGATGCCTGTCGCAAACTTTATAAAATCCCTTGGGGGCAATCCCGTTCTTCGAAAAAAAGATAATGGGCAAACTTATACAACAGATCAAGATAATTACATTTTAGATTCAAATTTTGGCCCTATATCTAATTTAGAACAATTAGCACAACAATTAGGACAGAAAGCAGGCATAGCTGAGTTCGGACTCTTTCTAGGCACTGCAAGCGAAGTAATTGTTGCTACTTCAAACGGTATTAGATATCAAAAAAGAAACGATTCTTAATAAGCGAGCGTATATTATGATAACTATAGAGCCTTCAATACTTTCAGCAGATTTTACAAAACTGGGCGAAGCTGTAATCGAGGCACAGAATGCAGGAGTAAAAGGAATACAGATTGATGTAATGGATGGGCGATTTGTGCCGAATATCAATTTTGGCCCAGGAGTAGTTGCTGCGATAAGACCAATAACCAATATGTTTTTGGACGTCCACTTAATGATAGTAGAACCAGAGAAGTATATAGAGGATTTTGTGAAGGCTGGAGCCGATCAAATCATAGTGCATCAGGAAACGTGTCCCCATTTGCACCGTACTCTACAGTCTATTAGAGAAATGGGAATTAAGTCGGGAGTTACTTTAAACCCCGCCACCCCGCCGGACATGATAGAGGATGTGCTTGAGCTCTCAGACTTTGTTCAGGTTATGGGTGTTAATCCGGGTTTTGGTGGGCAGAAGTTCATTTACAGCCAGCTTAATAAAATTAGAACCTTAAAGAATATGCTAGATGAGAGAGGCCTTGATGTTCCTATCGGTGTTGACGGAGGGGTCGGTATTGAAACTGTGCCGCTGATAGTAAAAGCTGGGGCAACTGTCTTAATAGCCGGATCTAGCGTCTACAATTCCAAAGCTTCAGTCAAAGATAATGTAGATGCTTTATTAAAGAGTGTGCAGTAATATAAAATTAGTGCTATCATTAAAATTAGGATTTATGTTTCAAAAAAACAAATAACATTTTAAGGAGGGCAGCATGAAAATTGGAATGATCGGTCTTGGAAAGATGGGGGGCAACATGACGGAGCGTCTGTTGCGTGATAAACATGAGGTTGTTGTATACAACCTTACTCAGGGTCCTATTGACGAAGCGGCGAAAAAAGGCGCTATCCCTGCTAGCTCGGTTGCAGATATGGTTAAAAAACTGCCTAAGCCTAAAATTGTATGGCTCATGGTTCCTTCTGGTAAGCCGGTAGACCAGAACATAAGGGAGCTTAAGAAATACCTTAAGAAGGGTGACATAATCATAGACGGCGGAAATTCTGAGTGGCAAGATTCTCAAAAAAGAGCTAAATCACTTAAATCAAGCGGCATTAAATATATAGACTGCGGCGTAAGCGGCGGCGTTTGGGGATTAAAAGAGGGTTACTGCCTGATGTACGGCGGAGATAAAGCAACCTGTGAAAAAGCAGAGCCGATTTTTAAAGCCTTAGCTCCTAAAAACGGATACCTGTACTGCGGCCCTGAAGGCTCAGGTCACTATGTAAAGATGGTACACAACGGTATTGAGTACGGAATGCTCCAAGCTTATGCCGAAGGTTATGCTATTCTTCAAAGCTCCGAATTTGATCTTGATCTACGCGCAATCAGTAAAGTATGGCAGTACGGTAGTGTTATTCGCTCCTGGATACTTGAGCTAGCAGAGAGAGTGTTTAAAGCTGATCCTACACTTGATGATCTTGATCCCTATGTTTGGGATAGTGGAGAGGGGCGCTGGACTGTTGAAGCTGCATTGAGACAAAATGTTCCGGCACCTATTATTACTGCATCTCTTCTTGCAAGAATTGCTTCCAGAGATACCGATTCTTTCTCTATGAAAATAATTGCTGCTTTAAGGAATCAGTTCGGCGGCCATGCAGTGAAGAAGAAAGCAGACGATTAAGAAAGTTTAAGAAGTTTAGTTATTAAGAATCTAAAAAGAGGTGTTTAAATGGCACAAGAGAACAATTGTATAATTGTTATTTTCGGAGCTTCGGGGGATTTAACCAAACGAAAGTTAATGCCTGCAATTTATGCTCTATATCGTCAGAACCTGCTTCCGAAGAACTTTGCGATACTGGGCACTAGTAGATCACCCTATTCGGATGAAGCTTTTCGTAAAAAGATTATCAGCGATATAAAAACTTACGCCAGTCTTAAAATGGCCGGTCAAAAACAGCTCGGAGCTTTTTCAAAACACCTCTATTATCAGGCCCTTGATGCAACCGATATTAATCACTATCAGGATCTCAAAGTGAAATTGTCTGAGATTGATAATAAGCTCAAGATCGGCGGAAATTATATTTATTATCTTTCGACTTCGCCGAGCTTATACACATCAATTGCCAATAATCTTGGGGAAAAAGGTCTTCAAAAAGAGGGTAAAACCTCCTCTTGGAGAAGGATCGTTGTCGAAAAGCCCTTTGGCAGAGACCTCAAATCCGCCAAAGCCTTAAACGCCGACCTTCAAAGTATTTTTGATGAGGATCAGATTTATAGGATCGATCATTATCTCGGCAAAGAGACAGTGCAAGATATATTTGCGCTTCGGTTTGCAAACGGCATCTTCGAGCCTCTCTGGAACAGGAATTATGTCAGTCATATTGAGATAACAGCATCTGAATCTATCGGCGTTGAGCAGCGCGGCGGATACTATGACCATTACGGTGCGATGAGGGATATGATACAAAACCATTTGCTTCAAGTACTTGGCACAATTGCAATCGAGCCTCCCTCATTTTTTAATGCTACTGATGTTCGTAATGAAAGCGTAAAGGTTTTTGAGTCGCTCCGCCCAATAAAAACAAGTGAAGTAACAAAATATGCAGTACAGGGACAGTACGTCGCATCAAAAATTCGCGGGGAACAAGTTCTAGGTTACCGGCAGGAAAAGGATGTAGCTCCTGATTCACGTACAGCGACATTTGTTGCTCTTAAGTTATATGTAGACAACTGGCGCTGGGGTGATGTGCCTTTTTACATTCGCACCGGGAAATATCTCCCGACGCGTGTTACAGAAGTCGTTGTGCATTTTAAAAGAACTCCTCATCATTTATTTACAAAGAGCGAGCTCTGCGAAGCAACTCCCAACCAGCTGATTATAAGAATTCAGCCCGATGAAGGTATCTTGCTTAAATTGGGGATGAAAAAGCCCGGCGCCGGATTCGACATTAAAGAAGTCGGTATGGACTTTCATTATTCTGAGCTTGCCGATGCCTAT
>JBBDIN010000036.1:0-7219 GCA_040880385.1 Thermodesulfobacteriota bacterium
GCACAAACGCCTCCAAAGCGTTTAGTTCGGGTTCGAATCCTGACACCCCTGCAAAACGGGACTCTTGTCCCAAAACTCTTCAATATCTGCGACCTTATGGGCTTTTAAGTCCATTTTTTCGGGTTCGAACATATCAGAAATAGATGGCTCTGCATCTCTCGTTTTTTTGAGCGTCAGAAACACTGAGGGGTCATGTATACCGAATATTTTATCCTTTAGCACTAGGTTCAAACCTAATGCTCTCATAATTGCCTTTTTATCATCTTTGGTTCCGTTATTAAAGTGATGGCGAGCATAGCGCGCAAAGTTAAACATCTTTTCAGCGTTTTCGGTCCAATCATCAACTCTGGCATCAAATCTTTTCATTTCTGTTTTAATATCAATCTTTCTTGCTAGCAGGCTTTTCTTTTGTTCAGCAAACTCTTCATTGGAAAGTAATTCGCCGTCTACGTTATCAGGGGAGATTCTAAGGCTGGTGAGGTTACTAATCCTTTCAATAATATCATCGTATGACTTCTGCAAAGACGAAAGTTTTCGCTTTCGCTCAGTAACTTCATGAGCATTTTCTTCATTAAGCTTTTTGATAGCCCACTTTTGGAATCGTTCAGAGACAGTAATGCGAGATAAGAAGTCATCAACTTGTTTTTCAAGTTTTGTTACTTCTAATGTTTTTTGAGTACACTGGATATTTTTCCTCTTTGTGCAGTGATAGTACGTAAAGTGAAGTAGGGTAGGGTTATCCATTTCTTCAACAATCGTGCCACAAGAAGGACAGTCGTTACGGTGTTTACAAGAAAACTTGTGTTTACATTCAGTACAAATGCACTGCCATTTATCTTCGGCAGTAATAGCGGCCTCACATTCACCACAGCGCATCAAACCAGTATAGGGGAATGACTGCTTTTGATGTTTCGGTTTATCATTTTTACCAAGAATGATTAGTACTTTTTCATGCTCTTCTTCAGTAATCATGGTTTGATGAGTACCTTGATGCCAGTTGCCACTCTTAGGAGGGTATTCAAATTGGCCGTGATAAAAAGGATCAACGAGCATTCTATAGAAGGTACTTTTTCCCATTTTGTTTCCGCCAAAATGTTTTTTCTTGGGTGTTCGGTAGTTCCACTTATCATTTAGCATATGATAAACCTGCATTGGAGTATGTGTACCAGAAACAATTATTTTAAACGCTCGTTCGATGAGGTGGAACCGTTCGGGGTCGGGAAGTGGTTCCTTAGCGCCTCTTTCGGCTTTAGAGTCCCATACATAGCCTGGCTTTGATCCGGTCGGTAGAACGCCTCTGGCGGCTTTTTGTGTGTACCCTCGCTTTACATCTTTACTTAGATCTAAGACATATTGATTGGCCATACCAAGTTCTACAGCCATCATAAGTACATTATCGGTAGGCAGATATTCGCGTCCTGGTGTGATTATGGATTTGATTACATTCTGTTGTAGTAACCACTGGATTTCTCCACCATCAACAGGATTTCGGGAAAGACGATTTAATTTCCAACAAATAATACCATCAGCCTCACCAGTCTTTAACATCTGTAACATTTCATTATATTCGGGGCGACCGGGCTTTTTGGCTGATTGTGACTCACCGAATACTTTTATAACATTTAGATCACGTTGATCTACAAGCGGCTGAAGCTCTTTCTTTTGATCGGGGATACTTTGTACCTGACGATCTTCACTGTCGCTGCTTTTACGACAGTACATGATGTATTTTAAATCAGTGTTATTTTTCATAATTATTTTGTATTTAAAAATGGACGTACTGGTTGACCCGAATACCGTAAAGCTTCGGCAGTACGCCCATTAAAAAAGCTCACGGTTATGTAATTCGGGTCAACGGTTATATGGTACCACATAATGCTAGATTCAGGATGATTTAAGAGTTATCTAGCATCCGGCATGGAGGAGGCTGGGTCTGACGCAACTTTATATACATGAGGATCACCTTTTTTGCCTGATCCGGTCCGTGTAAGCAAACCGTCTTCTGCCATTTTGGGGAGCCTTTCGGCCGTTCTGGTTTGATTTCCACCAACTATTTTTCTAATATCACTAGTTGTCATCTCACCGATACCAAGCGCCTGTAAAATATTATTATCCAGATTTTTTCGTTTAAATTCTGCATAAGTACCGTTAACCGTCACAGTATCATTATTTTCATCGAGGTTGAGTACTGATTTTTCTAAATCAATTCCGTAACGTTGGATTGTTTGGATATATCGAATACCGCCAGCATCTTTACTTGTTGTGATCAAAGTATCAACGGCTCCATACAGAGCGGTGCTACCAAGAACTTCGTCACCACCAGAACGATCAGATTTAGATTGGTGATGAGTGAGCATAATATGGCAGTTATTCTTTCTAGCAAGTTCCATTACAGGTTCTAACGCATTTGATGCTTGGGAGTAGTCATTAAGATCATTAACCCGTAAGAATCGCTGCAAAGGATCAATGATCACGAGTACTGGATTATGTTCTTCAATATTCTGCTGTAGTGCTTTTAATGGATCTTTTGGTGCAGATCCGAAGTGAAAGAGAATCTCATCTGTAACAACGGCTGCGTTTGCCATCTTTTCGATAAAGTGACTTTCTTTTTCTTCGAGTGCATAATAGATGACTTTTCCGGTTTTCATTACCTCTCTATCTAGAAATTCACCACCAAGTGCAACAGCGCGCGCTAGTGTTCGATTCTTAGTGGTTTTTCCAACTTTAGGTTTAGCAACATCAAGAGATAAGCCTCCAAGAGGAAGCAATTCATCAATTAGCCAGCTTTGTTCTGGAGCTGGATTAGCCAGACATTCTGTGAGTGTTCTGAGGTTAAAAATATTATTTGATTCAGGATTACTATTAGAGGGTAATCTGGAATCTTGCTTTTGATTTTTAGCCGTCTCCGCCGCTTGGAGAGTTTCTTGTATTTCTTTTTCTCTCATACGTGTTGAAGTTTGTTTACGGCCTCACGAAAGTTGCAATTGTGGAGTTTCTGAAGAAAGGAAAAAATGTCTCCACCTTCATTACACGAAAAACACCACCAACGTTGATCTTTTAGATAGACAACAAACGAAGGGGAATGATCGTTATGAAAAGGGCAGCATCCTTTCAACGTTTTCCCGTACTGATGTAACCTTACTGATTGACCTATAATGTCAGAAATATCTAGGCGTTCTTTAAGAGACTTTCTGTTTACGTGGTCCGTGAAAGTAGCAGGCTTAGTAAAAATATTTCTTTTTTCCAATAATTCGAGACAGTGTTGTAGTTGTCGTATGTGTCTTTCAATAGTCCGTAGTTCTTTTTGTAAGCGGGGGAGCATCACTCCATAAATACCGCGTAATGAGATCGCTTGTTTTTTATATGGTAGCCTGACCATTATTTGCTCTATTTTTTCAATCTGTTCTTTTTTATTCTCCCATTGTTCGCAGAAGCTTTTGAGATTAGTACAGACAGGTAGACGTGCTGTCTCTTTGAATGTGGAGATAACTTCTTCTGGTGTGGTCCGGTGATTATTATATTTGTCTTCTTGCTTTATACCTCTGTTTAAGGGTATAATAGGTGTATAAAGTAACTCCTGATGGGCTCGGGGGTTCTTTTTATTTTTTATCATTTCTTTAATCTTTTTTAATAGTTAAATTATTTGGAATTGGTCGGTAAACCGTACGATACATATCTAATAGGCGCGTACCGTACGCCATTGCTTCTTGTTTGCTAATTTCTCTACCCACCTCCTCTCGGCAGATTTCCTGGAATTCTTTAATGTCTTTTTCCGTTAACATAGATTTACCTCCAGGTAGTTACTATGTGATAGACAATGTATATTCGCTTGCTTGTACCTGATAGCTGTACAAGCTGCTTGGGTATGCTCTGCGCATGATGGAATATGTAACTGGTTAATCATCATACGACGTGGTCTTTATAACTGAGTTGCGAAATTCAGTCTTTAATCTTTCAACTTCCATTAGAAAATCACTTTGTCGTTTCCAAAGAGTGATAGTCATATAGTGAAGCTTACGTTTGCGGGCAGATTCCTTTTGAATCATGCCTGTAGCTAAATCTATAGCTACTTGTTTTTGTTTGTTTGTGAGCATTACTTATTCATAAAACAGAATAAGTCCTTTCGAATCTGCGGAGCTTTCGAATGTGGTTAAAACTTAAATTGCAAGACGTTCTATTGCCTTTGTTTAGCCATAATTAATCTATAGTGATTTTAGCTTTTCTAATGTACCTTCGTATACGGTTCGAAAAATATTTTTATCAGTGTATTTAATGAATTATTGCCTTATTTACAATAAAAAACCCCTTATGAAGGGGTTTTGCGGAATTTTTCTTAAAAAATCTATAATTCTTTTTCGTCTAGATGTGGGTTGATTTCTCTCCATTCCCATTTAGCATTTTTACCAGCGCCGTGCCGTTCAATTGGAAAAAAATCCTCTCCTCGTACATCAAGTAATGTTTTGAGTTGATCTAGAGCATAACTAATTTGCTTTTCGAAGTCATAGGTGCTTTTTTCGGTATATTTTTCTTTCAAGTATTTAGGTACAGTCATTCCTTTATCTTCAAGAAAAGTTCTTTTACGTGAACATACCTGATCGTAATATTCAGCCAGTTCTTGGGTAGGAATTTTGCTTTGTCCAATAGTTTGAGACATAACTTCGAGGAAGAGTGCGATAGCTGGTTGGTTATTTAGTTTTTTATATAATGAACCCCAAGCAATAATTTTATCTTTAGCATTCCATTCGAGTTGATATACGCGGGTGTCTTTTGTATTACCAAGGCGAGCATCTATTCTTTGCTGTAGTTTATTCATTCTTTTTGTTTTAATTTCTAGACGAGTACTAGAATGAAAAATTACGTGACGAATAGCATCACTACTCATTGTGCTAAACAGCATGTCATTGAGAGGTTGACCTTTCACCTCTATAACTATACGCTGGTCATCTTCAATATCATCCGGAGGTGTATCTTCGTATCCTAGGGCTAAAGTGGATCCTCTTATAATTCCTTCTTTAGCTAAGGTATAGATTATATTAGCGGCTACTTCAGGATTAATCTTGGCCTCTTTTAACATGTCAGGAGAGGGTGCTGGGAAAGTTTTACCACGTCTACTATCTGATTGTATTTGTAATAGTTTTAGGAGTTTACGGTATTCTGCAAGGCCGTGCGGAGAAAGATTCTTCAACCAATCTGTCATATTACTAATATTATGTATTTTAGAATCGAAATAGATCTTGTGTATCAACGTTCAATGCATCCGCAATTTTAAAGATTTTAACGAGCGGTACACTGACTTTGCCTTGCTCAATAAAACCCATATGTGCTCGACTGTATCCTACTTTATGTGCTAATCCTTCTTGAGATAAATGATTCATTTTACGTAATTGCTGAACACGTAATCCAAATGCACGTAGACGCTCTTTTTCTTTTCTAGGTCGTGTTTGAAGTAATCCCATATCCACTAACCGTAGAAAGAAGAAGAATATTTGACTACATTACCGCGTTTAGCATATAAATAAGAAGAGACAGCATTTACTGTATAAAGAGTAACTAGTAAAACAGTGTTTTTACAGTAGATGACGTTGATTTATAAGAGCTTACTATGAATGAAAATGATAGGTGGTGGATAAAATATACTAGTGAGGCAGACAGAGTACGAGGCTGGGGTACTGTGTTTGATTACTTGGATGATAAAAAGATTCCTCCGCAATATACTGGAAGTAGTTTTTTTGAATCTGATCATGATGCAATTGAGACGTTCAATAGAATGTCTAATGAGGAGAAATGGTTGAAAGCTTATTGGGCTGAACAGCAAGCACATCGCAGGGGGACTAGATCTGGTCTGTGGTTGGGATTTTTTATTGGTCTTATTTGTTTTGCCTTGTTGTCATCATTATTCAATTAAGATGAGAATTTTTTACTCAAAAAAGAGTTATGTTTAATTTTATTCACAAACGAGCAGTAGAGAATTATAAGAGTGAACTTAGAAGGCTTATAGATACATACGCATCTATAGAAAAAGACGAGCTAGCTGATTACTTTGTATTTAGTGTGTGGACCAGAGCTGGATTGCAGAATGAAGGCCATATTCAGCTTCCCGATGGTACGCAAAATTTATCTTCAGATCTAGATTATTCTATGCTGTCTCCTTTGAGCAGCGTAGTTAGTACTTTCAATAGAAGAGGTAATCTCATAGAAGCTGCGGCACTATCAATTTGGGTTCATTCTGCGAGAGGTACTGTAAATACTGAAATGAGCAATGATCTAAAGGAGTTATGGGAGTTAATCATGGGTACACAGAATTATTGGGATACTCATTTAAAAAAGATATACAACGAGGACCAGCAATCAGGTATGGATAAGACATTATTAGAGGCGACTTTCAACTTGTCAAAAAGGATTTTAGAAAATGTACCACCAAAACCATTTCGTCAAAATAATCCAGAGGTTACTTTTCAGCAAGATAAAAGTGAATCAGATGGAGCAGAAGAACTTAAGGTGCGAAAAGTTGTTGAGACATTTCTTAACCCGGGGGTATCAGAAAATCCTCCGCAGTTTGTTATAGTCATGGGCGGAGTTGGTGCCGGAAAAACAACTACTCGTAAACAACAGTATGCTGAAGGATATGTTCATTTCGAATTTGGAGAAATATACATTGCTGTTCGAAACATTCTTGGTGGAAATAATCCAAAACGTAAGAAATATGCTGTACTTGCGAGTGATCTGATATTAAAAGAAAGTATAAGAGAGAAGAAAAATATTGTAATAGAAATTATAGGGGATAACTATGATATTATTGAGCCAATTACAGATAAGATGCATGGAATCGGATATGAGATTTCAATGCAGCAAGTAACAGCAGATGTCGCAGAGGCATATAATCGACATTTAGAGGCTGTAGAAAAAGATGAATCTTATATATCGGCGTATTTTACTCAGGAGGCAACTTTGGCTGCTTTTTATGATCAGCTGAAACTGGGAGATATGCCAATGAGCAACTGATTTGTTCTTAATCTTTATAAAGAGGATTTGAATACCGTAAGACGTATTCTAAAGTATTAAAAAGTTGATTGAAGTTCATAATATTGATATACTGTGCATAGTGCTTTAACAATGAATTCGTAGTCCATGCGTTCAATTTGGACCGCGTATCTCTCTCATAAAGAGTAGGCAAGCTGGGAAATCTGCGGCAAGCCATATGAGATATCGCGACTAACCA